>NZ_JBFUGX010000014.1:0-18517 GCF_056402675.1 Polaromonas sp. P3_C2
CAAGGAAACCGAAGCCGCCACGGCGCTCATCAATGGCGGGGCCGACGTGCTGTTCCAGAACACTGATTCGTCCGCCGTGCTGCAGACCGCCGAAAAAATGGGCAAACGCGCCTTCGGCTGGGATTCGGACATGACCGCCTACGGCCCCAAGGCCCACCTGGCATCGGCCATCATCAACTGGGGCCCGTACTATGTGAAGTCCGTGGGTGAGGCGCTTGAGGGCAAATGGACGGGCAACACCGCTGCCTGGTGGGGCGTCAAGGAAGGCGCCATCGACATCGTGTCGATTGCAGCCGATGTGCCGGACGACACCAAAAAACGCGTCGAAGAAGTCAAGGCCGGCCTGAAGGACGGTAGCTTCTCGATCTGGAAAGGCCCGATCACCGACAACACCGGCAAGGAACTGCTGGCCAAGGATGTGGTGGCGGACGACAAATTTCTCGGCGGCCTGAAGACGTACGTCAAGGGTGTCGAAGGCAAGGTTCCCGGCAACTGAGGATAATGGACAGAGCGCCGTGCCTGGGCAACAGTTCCCGGGCCGGAGCGCTCGCAACGTAGTTTCAAAGCTGCCTTCGGGCAGCTTTTTTGTTTCTGGAGTTGACATGACACCCGCACCATTCAATGTAAAACCCGTGTCCGCAGACCGCCTGCCCGAACTGCTCAAAAGCATGCCCAAAGCCGAGCTGCATATGCATATCGAAGGCTCGCTTGAGCCCGAACTGATCTTCGCGCTGGCCCGCCGCAACGGCGTGAACATTCCCTATGCCAGCGTTGAAGAATTGCGCAGCGCTTATGCCTTTACCAACCTGCAGAGCTTTCTCGACATCTACTACGCAGGCGCCAGTGTGCTCATCACCGAGCAGGATTTTTACGATATGGCCGATGCCTACTTGCGCAAAGCTGCCGCTGACAACGTGGTGCACACCGAAATGTTTTTTGACCCGCAAACGCACACGGCACGCGGCGTCAGCATGGAAACGGTCATCAACGGCCTGCACCGTGCCTGTGTGGACGCGCAGGCCGGGCTGGGCGTCAGCGCCTCGCTGATCCTGTGCTTTCTGCGCCATCTCAGTGAGGAAGACGCGTTTGAAACGCTGGAGCAGGCCTTGCCCTTCCGTGACAAATTCATTGGCATCGGGCTTGACTCAGGCGAGGTCGGCAACCCGCCCGAGAAGTTTGCCCGCGTGTTTGCGCGCTGCCGTGAGCTGGGTTTTCACCTGGTGGCCCACGCCGGCGAGGAAGGCCCGCCCGAATACGTCTGGACGGCGCTTGACGTGCTCAAGGTGGAGCGTGTAGACCACGGCGTGCGTTCCAGCCGTGATGCATCGCTGATGCAGCGCCTGGCGCAAGACCGCATTCCGCTCACGGTCTGCCCGCTCTCCAACCTCAAGCTCTGTGTGTTCCCGGACCTTRCCAGCCACAACCTGCGTGAGCTGCTTGATGCCGGGCTGGTAGCCACGGTCAATTCAGACGACCCGGCCTATTTCGGCGGCTACATGAATGAGAACTTCACGCAGACTTTTGCCGCGACGGGACTGAATGCACAGCACGCTTACGTGCTGGCACGCAACAGCTTTGAGGCGAGCTTCATCGACGCTTCGGCGAAGGCGCATTATGTGGACCGCCTTAACGAAAGCTTCGAAGCCTTCAACTGAGTGCCGCGCACCGGTTTCGGCGCACCGGCCGCAAGCAGCGGCAGCGCCACCAACGCGCACAGGCCGGCCACACCCCAAACCATGGCCCAGCCTTGCCAGGCCAGCAGGTAAGGAAGGCTCAAGGGCGTGACAAAACACACCGCGAACACGCTGGTGTTGGCCATGCCCAGGGCGGTGCCGGCACGCCGCGCGCCGGCCAGCGTCGCGAGTTCGGTAAAGGCCACGCCGTGCCAGGCCGATACGCATATCCCGCAGGCCGCCAGTAGCGCCAGCAACGCGATGCCCATGGCGGCCGGCACCACGGGCCGCATCCCCGCCCAGGTCACCAGCGCCGCGAGCGCGCCGAACAATGCAATGCTCAACACGGTGCAGGTGCGTAAATAGGCGCGGCGGTTCTGGTGCCTGTCGGTCCAGTGGCCGCTCCAGACGCGCATGCCCATCGCGCCGACCTGCACGCTGACCATGGCGGTGGTGATCGCGGCCACGCCCCAGTGCGCGAAGTCATGCAGGAACACCGTGCCAAAGGACAGCACCGCGAACTGCGGCGCGCACAGAATGCCTATGCCCGCCACGATGCGCCAGACACGTGGGTCGCGCAGCGGGCCGCCGGTAGCATCATCCGCTCCGGGTACCGAGGCGATGGTCTGCTGTGCGGCAGCGGGAGGCGGCTCATGCAGCCATAGCCAGGCGAGGGCGGCCGTGGCCGCACACAGCAGCGCCAGCAAGCCGTAGATCACCGCGAAGCCCGCATGCAGCGCCAGCGCCGGCAGCAGCAGCGCGCCCAGGCCACCGCCCAGCGGCACGGCGGTCTGGCGGATGCTCATGGCCAGGCCGCGCTCGCCGCTCTGGAACCACGACATGATGGCGCGCCCGCTTGCGCCGTTGACGCTGCCGCCCAAAAGGCCCACCAGCAAGAGGCCGGCAGCCAGCAGTGGCAGGCCTGGTATGTGGCCGGGTGTGGGCGCCGCGAACAGTGCCATCGCCGCCAGCGCCGCCGCCGTCGCGCTCAGGCCCAGCAGCAGCACGGGCCGGTCGCCCCAGCGGTCGGCCAAGAGGCCCCAGGGCAGTTCGCTGACCGCGATGCCCAGGCCCATGAGGCCCAGCACCAGGCCCAGCGAGGTGTTGTCGAGCTGGTAGCCCGAACGCATGAAGATGGCGGTCATGGGCAGGCCGCTGAAAGCCACTGAAAAGCTGGCGTTGGCGGCTACGCCGACGCCCAACACCTTCCAGCGATGCTGCGGGCCGGGAAGGGGATGTGGGGAGCTGGGCATGGAGGGATTTCCTGGGCGTGGAGGATGAAAAAACGAGAAGACGGAGCCAGTGTAGAAAGTTAGAATCATTCTGAAAATCAGAAAATATTGGATGAATAGTTCCAATAAAAAGGATGATTAGATGACCCGGCCCCTGTTTGACCCCGACGTGTTGCGCACCTTTGCCACCGGCATGGCACTGGGCAGCTATGCCAAGGCCGCCGACCGGCTGGGACGCTCAACGTCCGCCGTGAGCGCACAGCTCAAGAAGCTTGAAGCGCAGGCCGACACGCCGCTGTTCCGCAAGGCCGGCCGCGGTCTGGCGCTGACCGACGCGGGCGAAACCCTGCTGGCCTACGCGCATCGCCTGCTGGACCTCAACGAGGAAGCCGCGGCGGCCCTGCGCGGCGCGGATCTGCAGGGCTGGGTGCGCCTGGGCCTGCAGGAAGATTTCGGCGAGACCTTGCTGCCCGGCGTGCTGGGCCGCTTCGCGCGCGCCCATCCCAAGGTCCGCATCGAAGCCTGCATGACGCGCTGTGCCGAACTGCGCGAACGGCTGGCCTTGCGCCAGCTGGACTTGGCCCTGGTATGGGACGCCGGCGAGCCCTCATCATTGCCGCATGGCGAGACGCTGCTGAACCTGCCCTTGCAATGGCTGGGCGCCGCGGCGCAAGGTGAGGACCTTCCCGCCTGGGCCCGCGCGCTTCAAGCCAACGGCCAGAGCGGTGCCTGGCGCGGCGATGCCTTGCCGCTGGTGCTGCTCGATGCGCCATGCCCGCTGCGCGACATCGCCACCGGCGCGCTGGAGCAGGCCGGCATCCCGTGGCGGCATGCTTTCACCAGCGCCAGCCTGGCGGCGCTCTGGGCCGCGGCTGCCGCCGGCCTGGGGCTCACGCTGCGCACTTCCCTCGGCTTGCCTGCCACCTTGCACGCGCTGGCGCCGGCGGCGCACGGGCTGCCCAGGCTGCCGCGCATCACGCTGTCGCTGTACCGCGCGATGGCCGAGCCCGAAGCGCCGGTGGCGCAACTCGCGGCGCTGCTGCGGCAAGCGGTGCAGCAGCAGCCGGTGGCGCCGTCCGCGCCGCGGGCAAAGCGCGCGGCCGCTGTTCGCCGCTGAGGGTGCTGCCCAGTCTTGCGCGGGGGTTATTCGGTGGGTGCCTGGCTGGGCAGAGGCGCAAACGTATGATCCCCACTGAACCATCAAGCAAGGATCCCGGCATGGCCGTAACGCCGCAGCAACACCAAGAGCCATCTCCCGCGCCGCACAGCCCCTGGCCCATTGCACTGGCTGGGTTGGTGGCACTGGCCGTAGCCATGGGTCTCGGGCGCTTTGCCTTCACGCCGCTGCTGCCGATGATGCTCAACGATGGCGTGGTCGATTTGCCGACGGCCAGCTGGCTGGCCAGCGCCAACTACTTCGGCTACATGCTGGGTGCGATTCTTTGCACGCTGCAGCCCTGGCTGTGGGCGCGCTTCAAGTGGCTGCCRCACCTGGCGTATTCGTCCTTGGTGCGCGCCGGTCTGGTTGCCACCGGCGTGCTGACGCTGGCCATGGGCTGGCATTTTCCGGCTGCATGGCCGCTGCTGCGGTTTGCTGCGGGCGTGACCAGCGCGGTGGTGTTCGTCTTCACGTCGGGCTGGTGCCTGTCCCAGCTGGCCAGGCGCGGCGTGCCCGCGATGGGCGGCATCATCTATGTTGGCCCGGGCGCCGGTATCGTGGTGAGCGGCCTGTTTGCCACTGGCATGGTGGCTTGGCAYTGGACAGCCGCCACCGGCTGGATGATTTTCGGCGTGCTGGCGTTTGCGCTGACAGCCTCGGTGTGGCATGTCTTGCGCGGCGGCGACGAGCGCCTCATCGCGCTGGCGCCGCGCGCCGCTGGCTCGCCCGTTGCGGCGACCCAGCACCACGGCCATGCCGAAATGACCCTGCTCACGCTGGCCTATGGCTTGGCGGGCTTCGGCTACATCATCACCGCCACGTTTTTGCCGGTGATTGCGCGCGCGGCTTTGCCGGGATCAGCCTGGCTGGACATGTTCTGGCCCATCTTCGGCCTGGGCGTCATGGTGGGTGCGCTGCTGGCCACACGCCTGCCGCCGGGCAAGGACTTCCGCCTGCTGCTGGCCGGCTGCTACTTTTTGCAGGCGCTGGGCATTGGGGCCAGCCTCTGGAGCCCCAGCCTCGCCGGTTTTGCGCTGGGCAGCCTGATGCTGGGAATCCCGTTTACCGCCATCACCTTTTTTGCGATGCAGGAAGTGCGGCGCCTCAAACCCGCCACGGCCGCCAGTTTCATGGGCCTTCTGACAGCCACATACGGTGTCGGCCAGATCCTCGGCCCGCCGCTGGTGGCCGTGCTGCTCCGGCGTACACCCAACGCGGGCGCGGGTTTCACGATGTCGCTGGAAATTGCGGCGGCCTCGCTGCTGGTGGGCGCTGTGGTGTATGGGTGGATGGCGAAGGCTTATCCGGTACTGCCGGCTTTACCGTCTGGCGGCGTAGCGGCGCAGAAGTAAGCGCTTCGCTCATCAGTTAGGACCGGGCTGTTGCACCAGCGCCATGGCAAACTTGCCGCCGCCCACCGACCAGTCCGAATAGTCGTTTTCATGCATGAAGATGAAAACGTCATCGGCGGCAACACCGGCGTTGGTCTTTAAATTGCGCGCGATGCCCGCATAGAGTGCGCGCTTCATCGCATCGCTGCGGCCGCGCCGCATCGTGATCTCGACGACCACCGGTTGCTCTGAACGTGCCATGCCGTTGAAGCTTCGGTTGAAGAAGAACTGCTGCGCATCGTAGCTGCTGACCGAATTAAAAAGCTCGTCTTCAGGCATGCCAATGCTGTCGACCAGCGCTTGGTGAATCCCGTCGACGATGCCTTGCCGTTGCTGGGGGCTGGTGCTGTGGTGGACGCTGGTGCGGACAAAAGGCATGTGATTTTTCCTCAATTTAAATAGATGGCAGTGAATTGAAGCTTTCACCGAGGTGTCTCGAATTCTGGCAATCAATGACCGTCAGGAAAAGCGATTTGTTCGCAAGTCATATGTGCCATAAACTCACATAATGATGAAGCGCCATCTCCCACCTTTGAATGCCCTGCGTGCCTTTGAAGCCGCTGCCCGGCTGGGCCGCATGACGGCTGCGGCCGAGGAGTTGTCGGTGACCCCCGGGGCCATCAGCCGGCAGGTGCGCCAGCTGGAGCAGTCCCTGGGCGTGCCGCTCTTCGAGGGTGCCAAAAACAAGCCACAACTGACCGCTGCCGGCGCTGGGCTGTGGCCGGCGCTTGCCGCTGCGCTGGACCAGATGGAAGCCGCAGTGCGTGAAGTGCGCAGCAGCGAGGCCGGAACGCTGGACGTCTCCTGCTTCAGCACCTTTACCGTCAAGTGGCTGATTCCGCGTCTTTTTGATTTCAATGCGCGCCATCCCGATATCGACGTCCGGCTCAGCGCCGCCGAGCGTGTGACCGGTGTGGACCGTGACCGCTACGACCTCGTCATCACGGTAGACGGGCGGGGCAGCGAAAAGTCCGCCACGCTGCTGCCGCTGTTTGTGGAGCGCCTGGGCCCTGTCATGGCGCCTGGCCTCGCCAATCGGGCGAACGTGCGCGAAGCGATCGACCTGGCCCGCTTGCCGCTGCTGCACACCCAGACGCGGCGGGATGCCTGGCAGATGTGGTGCGAGTCGCGTGGCCTTGCCCTCCCCATTCAGGACGGTCCGGAGTTTGAGCACTACTACTTCACGCTAGAGGCGGCCGTGGCCGGCTTGGGCGTGGCGATAGCGCCCTGGCACCTGGTGATGGACGACGTGCGCGCCGGCCGCCTGGTGGCGCCGCTGGGCTTTGGCGAAAGCGCCTACCAGTACGTGGCCCGGCGGCGCGAAGAGGCCGATGCGAAGCTCGACACCTTTTGCGGCTGGCTGGAGCAGCAGGCGCATGAGATGCCTGTGCCTTGAGCGGCCCTGATCTGCCCGCAAATCCCCTGAAAACCCGCCATCGGCCCTGAACCGTTAAAATCAGGGCTTGCGTGCTGCCTCGGCGCGCCGGCATTTGCTTTGTTTCCGGGGCCATGTAGAGGACTACCATGTATAAAAACCTCGCGACCCCCGGTCTTTCGGCTTGTGTGGGCGCCTGTTTTTCCTGCTTTATTTCTCCCGCTCCCTCCTGTGTTTCGCCCCTGCTGCTGCCTGTGGCGGGCTGCGGCTGTGGCCGCGCGAAAGCCGCGCCATGAGCTACCAGGTCAAGGAAATTTTCTACACACTGCAAGGCGAGGGCGCCAATGCCGGACGGCCTGCGGTGTTCTGCCGTTTTGCGGGCTGCAACCTGTGGACGGGCCGCGAGCAGGACCGCGCCACGGCGGTCTGCCAGTTTTGCGACACCGATTTTGTCGGCACCAACGGCACGCTGGGCGGCAAGTTTGCCGATGCCGATGCGCTGGCGCAAAAAATTGAAGCACAGTGGCCTGTCGGCGATAGCGCCCACCGCTTTGTGGTGATGACAGGCGGCGAGCCCTTGCTGCAGGTCGATGCCGAACTGATCGCCGCGTTGCATGCGCGCGGCTTCCAGATTGCGGTGGAAACCAACGGCACCATTGCCGCGCCCCAGGGCATTGACTGGATCTGCGTGAGTCCCAAGGCCGGCGCACCTTGGGTGCAACGCGCGGGCCAGGAGCTCAAGGTCGTCTGGCCACAGCCAAGTTTCGACCTGGCCGAACTTGAGGCTGCCGACTTCACGCACCGTTACCTGCAGCCTATGGACAACCTGCAGCGGCAGCAGAACACCGAAACCTGCATCCAGCTGTGCATGGCACGCCCGGCCTGGCGCCTGAGCCTGCAGACCCACAAAATCACGGGCATCCGATGAAAAAGCTCCCCACGCCAGAACCCATGCGTTGCGAGATCAGCCAGACTTTCTACTTTGACGCGGCGCACACCCTGAAGCGCGTCATCGAGGCCGACAGCAGCAAGCGCGTGCACGGCCATACCTACAACGCCGAGGTTTTTGTCGCTGGCGAGCCCGATGCGGCCACCGGTATGGTGATGGACCTCGGCCTGGTGCGGCGCGAGATCGAGGTGCTGCGCGAAGAATTGGACCACCACCTGCTCGACGACGTGAAAGATCTGGGCCCGCCTACACTCGAAAATCYGTGCCAGTTCATCTTCCGCAAGCTGGACGCACGTCTGCCGGGCTTGACTTCGGTACGTGTCTGGCGCGCTTCGCTGGGCGACGGCTGCCGCGTGAGCCGCTGAACCCGGCCGTCCGGCTGGCAGCAAGCTCAAAAAGCCTGATAAGCCCTATAGGCCTTATCGGGTTCTGAGTATTCAGCCCGCCGGTGACTGGGTTAATCTTGCAGCCATGAAAGCCTATCGCGCCGCCCTCCTGTACTTTGCCGCGCCTGCGCAGGCCGTTTATGAGGCTGATGGCCTGCTGGTAACCGGGCCCGATGCCGAAGGCCGCCAGGTGGTGCAAGCCGTCGGCAGCTACCACGCGCTGGTTTCACAGTTCGCCGAGGTGCCCACCGAATACCTGCCGGGCCGCCTCATCGCGCCGGGTTTTGTCGACATGCACGTTCACTATCCGCAGCTGGACGCGATCGGCTCGCCTGCCGAAGGGCTGCTGCCCTGGCTTGAAAACTATACTTTTCCAGAAGAAAAACGCTTCGCAAGCAAGGACCACTGTGCGCAAGCAGCTACGTTTTTCATAGCAGAACTGCTTCGCAACGGGGTCACCACGGCACTGGCCTTCGCGACCTCGCATGTGGAATCCGTCAACGCGCTGTTCGCCGAGGCACAGAAAAACCAGCTGCGCCTCATGACCGGAAAATGCCTGATGGACCAGAATGCCCCGGACGGCGTGCGCGACGAAACGGTGCAAAGCTTGCAGGACACCGAGGCGCTGATCCAGCGCTGGCATGGCGTAGACCGGCTGGGCTACGCCATCACGCCGCGTTTTGTGCCCAGCTGCAGCGAAGCGCAGTTGCGCGGCGCCGGAGAGCTGGCCGCGAAATACCCGGACGTGTGGATCCAGTCGCACGTGGCGGAGAACAAGGACGAGATCGCCTGGGTGCGCCAGCTCTATCCGAAGGCGCGCAGCTACCTCAGCGTCTATGAACAGTTCGGACTGCTGCGCCCGCGCGCCGTATATGCGCATTGCATCCACATCGACGACGAAGACCGCGCCCTGATGCGCGGCACCGGCACGGCGGCAGCCGTGAGCCCGACCAGCAACCTGTTTCTGGGCAGCGGCTTTTTTGACTACGAACGCGCAGACCGCATCGGTTTCCCCTATGGCCTGGCCAGCGACGTGGGTGGCGGCACCTCGTTCAGCCCCTTCCACACCATGCTGGCCGCCTACTACGTGGGAAGGGAAGGGCAGACCAAAACCGGCCTGTCGCTCAAGCCGCAGCACCTGTGGTGGCAGCACACGGCGGGTGCGGCGCGTGCACTGGGCCTGGAAGGCGTTGTCGGTAACCTGCAGCCCGGTTGCGAAGCCGACTTCGTCGTGCTCAACCTCCAGGCCACGCCGCTGCTGGCGCGCAAGACGGCGCAAGCCGCCAGCCTGGACGAGTTGTTGTTCGCACTGATTGTGCTGGGTGACGACCGGGTGATTGAAAAGGCCGTGATTTCTCAGGCGGGCGGCACAGCCTAGCAGCCGGCCCGGTCGCGTTCGGCTTCCGCGTCGCGCCGGCGTTGGTTCAGGCTTTCCATGGCAGCCACACTGCCGCCGCTGCGCTGGCTCTTCTGGATGCCCTCAATTTTGGTGTTGATGCTGCTGCAACGCTTCTTTTGCGATTCGGCGGATCGCAGCGAGGAGGCATCGCCGCCCTGCGCAGCCTCGACGGCCCTGGATTCCAGGGCCTGAGGCCGCGCAGGCGCGACGCCTGGCGCCGGACTGCCGGGCAGTTTTCCCACGGCGGCCAGCGCCGCCGCAACCTCCTGGGCATGTTTCTTGGCTGCGATGCAGTCGGCTTCGATGCTGGCACGAACTTCCGGCGCGGTGCCGCGTTTGCCGTAGACCTCGGTGATCAGGGTTTTCTCTTCTTCCGAATAGGCGGCGGCCCTGAGTTTTTCCGCCAGCGCTCCCGCTTCGCGCGACCAGACAATTTTCTGGGAGTCGATGCCGCGTTGCCGGCACTGTGTGTCCGTGCCCGCGCTGGCGACGGGTCGGGGGACATTGTCGAAATTGCGCACTTCCGTGCCCGGCTGCACCGTGTCGCAGGGGCGGTCCTGGTAGACGTTGCCGCAGCGATGCATCTTCTGCGCCTGTGCCCCGGCGCCAAGCAGCATCAGCACGGTCCCTGCGGCGATCCCCATCCAGGTTTTGCAGTTCATTGCCGACTCCCCCTGTCATGTAGTGATGCGCCATTTAAGCACACCGCCAGAGTGGGTCCACGGCCCGCTTTGGCCAGGATTTCGGGTTTTCGGGACTGTGGGCAGGCAGACTTCCGGCCTATCAGGCCGGGGTGAATCAGGCCGACGAAGTTCACGCCCGGCACGTGGCGCGAACTCGTAAACATGACTTTGAAGTCCCAGATCGATTTCTACGCTTCGGGGAAATGGTCGGTCAAAAAGCCGCCGCCGTGAACAAGCACCTGGAGCACATTTTGAAAAGCTGGGCGTGGAAACACGGGCGGCAGCCGCGGCACTGGCGACTGGGCATGTCTTTTAGGCCGGCCCAAGCCCTGCCTGGGCGGAAAAAACGGCTTTTTTTGCCGCGTTCAATGAATCTCCGCGGTAGCGACGGGGACCTCCAGGATGAACGATGCGCCTTTTCCAGTACCGTCGCTGTGGACCTGCAAGCTACCCCCCATTTCCTGCGCGGCCAGAACGCAGCTGTGCAGGCCAAAGCCATGCCCGTTTTTGCGTGTGGTGAAGCCGTGAGAGAAAACGCGTGTCAGGTTCTCCGGTGCAATGCCTTCCCCGTTGTCTGTCACCGTGATGCGCAGCACGGGCCCTTCCAGCAAAACAGCATGGAGCGTAATGAACGGGCGCCTGTCTGCAATCGTGCCAAAAGCCTGCTTGGCGTTGCTGATCAGGTTCACCAGCACCTGCAAAACGCGTTGCCGATCCAGCAAAAGGGTGGGCAACGTTGCGTATTTTTTTTCAACATCCACTTTGTGGCGCGTCAGTGCATCCGCATTCATGCGCAGCGCGTCGTCCAGCAACTCATCCACCTTTGCGGATTCGACGACACGCGGGGTGCCTGCGTATGATTGCTGGGTCGCGATGACCTGTTTGATGTGGTCCACACTGCTGCAAAGTGCGTCGAGTTCTTTCGCGATCGATTCATGCTCTGCCTCCAGTGTCCGCGCCAACTCGCGCAGATAGGCGGGTAACAGCTTGCCCTTGCTGTCCCGCGTCAAAAACTCCCCCAAATCTCCGGTATGAGCGTCCATCAAACCCACAGAGCGGGCGAGCCCCTTGAGCTTGGACGTCCGCAACTGGCTGCCAATCAGTTCGGCCGACACGTTAACGCTGTTGAGAACATTCCCCACGTTGTGCAGCACGTTGGTTGCGATCTCTGCCATGCCCGCCAGACGCGCCGTGGTGAGCAGCTGGGCTTGAACCTCTTCAATTTTTCGTTCCGCTTCCTTCAATTCGGATATGTTTTTCGAAGTCCCGAAGGTTCCGATCAGTGTGCCGTTCCTGTCTCTCCAGGGGCCTTTGGTAGTGAGGTACCAGACGACACGCCCATCAGGATGAACGGTTTTTTCGCTCTTTTCGAGGATCGGTTTCCCCGTCCGGATAATCTCTTCTTCGTCGTGACTAAATTCACTCGCCCTGTCCTGGCCGTAAATGTCTGCATCGGTTTTACCAATCACATACTTTTCAAACTCCTCCACACTGGCCAAATGCGGTGGAAGTGTCTCCTCACCCATGTCCGGATGTGCTGCGCGATAGCGGCTGATCGATAGCCGCAGGAGGTTGTGAACTTCCGAGCGGCTGACTTTTACCAAACGTGATTTCAGATCCTTGAAGAAGATGGAATCTGGTGAGCTCTCCATCAGCGTAGCCAGCAAATCATGGTGGTGCGCCAGCGCTGCTTCAGTCTGCTTCAGGGCAGTAATGTCCTTGGAAATACCGAAGGTACCAATGATGGCTCCGGCGTTGTTGCGCAGCGGCATCTTTGTACTCAGCTTCCAGGATTCACCGCGCCCGTCTTTCCAGGTTTCCTTCTCCACTTTGCCGATGATCGGCTGACCTGTGCGCAGGATTTCCTGTTCATCCTCGTATGCGGGGCGCGCATGCTCTTCGGAAAAAAAATCGTGATCCGTCTTGCCCACCAGCTCCTCCGGTGATGCCCCAAACTGTAGCGCCTGTGCCTTGCTGCATTTGAGAAAGCGGGACTGCGCATCCTTGAAATAAATGTGATCGGGAGCGTTGTCCAGAAGCGTGCGCAACAAATCCTGCTCGTTGATCTGGGAGTCAGCCGCCGCGCTCCCCTTCTCCGTAACATCCGCCGCAGGGTGCCCGCCTGGATGAGACCCGGCGAGTTGTTGCAAATGCCACTTCTCTGCCAGGGAGTACGCCAATTGGATGACTTCTACAGGATCAAGCGGCGTCTTGAGCACCAGCCACCTGCTATTCGTGGCTCCCATGGCTGCGCGCAGCGCATCAGAAGAAAGATCCAGCCGCTCCGCGCACAGCACTATCTGGACTCCCGGATCAAGCGCCCATATTTGAGGTGCCATTTCGAGCGAAATTCCTCCCGCCGTACCAGAAACACCGATAAATGCCAGGAAGTAGGGACGCGAAGCCAGAAGCGACTGTTGTACCAGGGCCAGCGCCTCGCGTGTGTCGCGGGCACCATCCAGTTCGAATATCCCTCCCGCATTCTCATTTTCAACAAGCATGTTGTGGAAGGCATCGTGAATGCCGGGGYTGCCGTCCACGACAAGAATACGGTCCTTGTTCTGGGTAGATCTTGTTTTCATAGTGGGGGCGCCTCGCATGAACCGGCTTCAGATAGGGGACAACGGCACTTCAGCTTGCACCTGTGCCCGTCGTAGGGGCAACGTTACGCGGAATGTGATGTCTTGACCAGCGGCACTTTCCCCGTCCATGCGTCCCTGGCGTTTTTATCGGATTGTGGGGCAGCGATAGCCCTCAGCCCGTGCTTTTGCCAACAGGCCCCTTGGTGAGGAAGGGCCGGCTGTCTCCGGACTGGCGGTCAGTGGGGGTGGCGCTCCAACCCCAACTTACAATCACAGCCACAACAGGAGCCCCATCCCATGAGCATCAAGAGCGATAAATGGATACGCCGCATGTCCGAGCAGCACGGCATGATCGAACCTTTTGAACCCGGCCAGATCCGCCAGCGGGACGGCCAGAAAATCATCAGCTATGGCACCAGCAGTTACGGCTACGACATCCGCTGCGCGCCCGAGTTCAAGGTCTTCACCAACATCCATAGCACGGTGGTGGACCCAAAGAACTTCGACGAGAAAAGTTTTGTCGACTTCCACGGCGACAGCTGCATCATCCCGCCCAACAGCTTTGCGCTGGCCCGCACCATGGAGTACTTCCGCATCCCGCGCAATGTGCTGACCATCTGCCTGGGCAAAAGCACCTATGCGCGCTGCGGCATCATTGTCAACGTCACGCCGTTTGAGCCCGAATGGGAAGGCTATGTAACGCTGGAGTTCTCCAACACCACGCCGCTGCCAGCCAAGATTTACGCGGGCGAGGGCTGCGCGCAGGTGCTGTTCTTCGAGAGCGACAAGGACGACGTCTGCGAGGTCAGCTACAAGGACCGCGGCGGCAAGTATCAGGGGCAGGTTGGGGTGACCTTGCCGAAGGCGTAACGGACATCTACACGACTGATTTGGACGGACGCCTGCAAAGGGCGTCCGTTTTCGTTTCTGCCCTCTACAGCCTCAGRGCTTGGCGACCTGGGGGCGGCTGGCAAAGCCGCTCATGTACTTGATGGCGTCGCCAATGGTGTCGCGCCACACCGGCCATTCATGATCGCCATCGACGACGCGGTACTCCACCAGCTTGGGCTGGTATTCAAACAATTTCTGGAACAGGCCGGCCGAGTGGTAGGCAATGGAAAAGGTGTCGTGGTCGCCGCTGTTGATGTACAGGGGCACCACGATTTTTTTGCTTTTGTAGGCTTCCCAGCTGGCGGTGTAGTTCAGGCGGTCCCATGAGGCCTGGTCAAATTTGCCGCCTGCCTGGAACGGTGCCACCTGCATGGCCGAAGAGTGGCCCGGGGGTGTCGGTGAATAGATCKCCGGGCTCAACGCCGCGGCGGAAACAAACAGTTCCGGGTACTTGAAAACGGCGTTCACCGTGCCGAAACCGCCGGCGGACAGCCCTGCGATCATGCGGCCTTCACGCGTGGTGATGGTCCTGAAGTTGGTGTCGATGTGCGGGATGAGCTCCTTGATGAGCGCGGTTTCGGCCTTGTCCTTGTTGCCGTCCACCCACCAGGTGGAGCCGCCGCCCGGCATCACGATGATGGCCGGCTGGACGCGGCCTTCCCTGACCAGCGTGTCCATGGTCGCCTGGACCTGGCCTTTAACCAGCCAGTCATTGTGGTCGCCGCCGTTGCCGTGCAGCAGAAACAGCACCGGGTAGCGCAGCCGGCCGCTCTCATAGCCGTCCGGCAGGTAAATGGTGTAGCGGTAGTCTGTGTTCAAGGCCTTTGAGTTGAAGGACCTGACGGTGACCTCGCTGGCAAACGACAGCGGTGCGCCAGCCGCAACAAGTGCCAGTAAAAACCAGCCCAGCAGTTTGCGAATCGACTTGAACCCCATGCCTGTCTCCATCTTGAGCTCCTTGTTGTGTGAGGGCAAGTATCCGGTAAATCCCGGACGCGTGAAAGCGCTCTCACGCAGCGGCTCAACGGATGCCGGGGGCGGGACTGGGCCTCGGTGAACCTTGTTACTTGACCAGCAACACCGGAATCTCGCACTCGGCGACCACGCGCTGGGCCACGCTGCCGATCAGCGCGCGGCTGAGCAGGCCCTGGCCGTGTGTGCCCATCACGATAAGGTGCGCTTTTTCGCGCTTGGCGGCACGCAGTATTTCGGCGGTGGGCGAGCCGACCACGGCGAGGGTTTTAAACGCCATCTTGTGGCGCTGGAGGAAGCGCTCGATCGGCGCCAGCACCTTCTGCGATTCTTCGGTGTGGTAGGCGGTGACGTTGGCCGAACCCAGCATGGTCTTGACGCGCCCCGGCACGGGAGCCTGCACATTGATCACCACCACTTCGCCTTCGGCACCGGCGAGTTCATCGTGGTTCACCAGAAAGGCCAGGGCCTTTTTGGTGTACTTGCTGCCATCGGCGGCGAACAGAATCTTCATGGTTTTTCTCCGGTGTGATCGGATCAGCGTAACACCAGCGCCCTCGTGCCGCTGTAGGTGAGCGCCTGTTTTCGTCTTGCAGTCCGGGGAAAATGGCTTGGATCCAGGTGCCGACTTGGCGCCGTTCAAGCCAGCGCTGTCCGTGCCGCGGCCAAGTCCCAGCCCGCCCAGCCGCAGCTTTTAAACAGCACTGGCCCGGCGGGTTTTTTGAGGTCCTGGCGGATCACATCGGCCAGTGTGGCGAAGCGGCCCACGTCCAGTCCGGCCTGCAGCAGGTCCCCTGCCTCGTGGATGGCATCAGCCGCGTCGACAAACACCGAACCCTTCGCCGCGAAGTATTGGCATAACGCGGCGCTCAGTTCCATCATGGCCGGGGTGAAAGCCCCAACGGCGCTGATGAAGCCGTCAGGCCGGGGCAGCGCGCTGAGGACTACGGCGGCAGCCGGCGTGCAGGTAACGGCCAGCGGGCAGTCGGCCAGCGCGGCATCGGCGTCGTGCACCACGCGGGCGATCAGGCCCAGCGCCTCTGCATGCTGCACCAGGGCCTGGGCGCTGGCGTAGCTGCGCGAAGCGATGCGAAATTCGTGTACGCCCAGGCCTTCGGCATAAGCCTCCAGGTGCGCAAGTCCCTGGACACCGGCACCGACGATGAGCATGGGGCCGTGCGTGTTGGGCGCCAGCCGCTGCGCGGCCAGCAGTGAGACGGCTGCCGTGCGCCGGGCGGTGACGGTGGGCCCGTCGAGCATCAGCCGGCGACTGCCGGTGGCCACGTCAAACACCACAACGTCGCCCTGGATAGTGGGTCGGCCGGTGCCGGCATTGCCAGGCGTGAAGGTGATCAGTTTGGTGATCGCGGTGCGGGCGTCCAGCGCCGGCATCACAAACAGGCTGCCGCCCCCAGTCAGGGGCTGCACCACGCGCGGCGGCACCTGGACGGAACTGTCCTTGAGCAGGTGCGTCAGCTCGCTGACCAGCAACGGGTAAGGCAGGCGGGCGGCGGTCTGGGCGGGGTTTAGCAGGGTGGGCGTCATGGGGCGATGGTAAAGCGGGGAAGGAAGTGGGAGGGCGAGACGAGGGGGTGTCGGTGCCCCGCGTTACGTCGCGTAAAAAAATGAAAGGTTTTTATCCTACATATTCCCGGGAAAAGTGCTGGATGGAAACCGCAAACGCTTCCCTAGGATGAAAACAGGTTCACAGGGAGGCCTGCCATGTTTTCTGACCACTTGCAAAAATTCGACAAAATGCCTTACAAGACGCTGCTCTGGGTAGCGGCTGGGCTGGTGTTTGTTTGCCAGCTGGCAGCCTTCGCGTTTGTGGCGGACGGGCAAGTCGCCAAAGCCAGGATCCGCGACTATCAGCGCCAGGCTGAAGTGCAGGCGATTGCGCAGTGCATCGAAAACACCGCCGGTGCCGCCCGCCAGGGTTGTATCCAGCAGGCCCGCGTCGCGGCCGCCTCAGCCTTGCCGCCCGTCATCACCAGCGCGCAAAAGGGTCAGGCTGTGGCCGATTCATCGGGGGAGTCCGGCGGTGTGATGGCCAGCAACGCAGCAGGCGCCACTGTCAGCAGCATGCTGCCAATGCAGCCTGCACAGGGCTTTATGCCGGCGTCCTTCGCCATCCGCTGATTCAGCAATCATCGGAAGGTCTTACGGCCGGTGCGGTTAGTATGGCCGCGATGGACATGTCACGCCTGTTGCGTCTTTACCAGCCGCGAAACCCCCTGTTCTGGCTGATGCTCGTGCTCAACGGGCTGTCTCCTTTGCTGGCCTGGGTGGTACATAACCGTCCCTTGAATGCCTGGGCCACGGTGCTGGTCACCTGTTTTGCGCTGGGTAACGCCGTGATTGGCACATTCCTGCTGTGGCGATTGCTGCGCAATGAGCCTGCCATGCCCGCGCAGAATGCCGGCGCGCAAGACGCTAACCCTGACGTTAATTGACGGCCCCGGCGCCTTTGACGATGTCGTGCGGTGTGGCCAGCGCCGCCGCTATGGCCAGCCGCAACCCGCGCACGATCTCATCGAGCGGCAAGCTGGGCGCACCCTGTTCGGGCACATAGGGCACATGGATAAAACCGCCACGCGTGCGCCTGAAGCCGCGCTTTGTGGTCAGGGCATGCATGAGCGCATAAAACACGTGGTTGCAGACAAAGGTGCCGGCGGTTTGCGAAACCTCGGCAGCCACGCCCGCCTCCTGCAGCGCCTGCAGCATGGCCTTGATGGGCAGGCTGCTGAAATAGGCTGCCGGCCCGCCCGCCACGACCGGCGTGTCGACGGGCTGGCCGCCGGTATTGTCGGGAATACGGGCATCGTTGACGTTGATGGCAATGCGCTCCAGCGAAATCGCGCTGCGCCCGCCCGCCTGGCCGACGCAGATCACCAGTACCGGCTTATGCAGCGCGAGCAGCCGGATGAGTTCTGCGATGGAGGCCTGAAACACGGTGGGCAATTGCGCCGCCACCAGGAGGTGGCCGCCTACGCGCTTGCCACCCAGCGCCTGTACCGCCAGCCAGCTGGGGTTGAGGGGCAAGCCGCTGTGCCCGGTGTCGCCAAAGGGGTCGAAGCCGGTGAGCAGGACACGGGGTAGCGAAGAAGCGGAAAGGGCTGTGCGCATGCCACCATTGTGAAGGACGGCGGTGTTTTGGCTACCATGGCTCCATGAATACCCCAACCCATCCGGACATTTCCGCGCTGGCCACCGACCTCACCCGCGCCCGTCTTGAAGCCAGCCCGTTGCCTTGGCCCGCCACCGTGCCAACTGACGTGCCGCTGGCCTATGCCACCGCGCTGGCCGTGCGCGCCGCGCGAAGCGCGCAGGGCGACAGCCCGGTAGGCTACAAGGTTGGCTTTACCAACCGCACCATCTGGCCGCGTTATGAAGTCTATGGCCCCATCTGGGGCACGGTGTGGCATAGCAGCCTGGCGCGTGTCGATGCCTCCGGGCCCAACGAGGGAGTGTTGTCGCTCAAAGGCCTGTGTGAACCGCGCATTGAGCCCGAGGTGGTGTTCGGCCTGCGCGAAGCGCCGCCGACCGATTGTTCGGCGGCAGAACTGATTGCGTCCATAGACTGGGTCGCGCACGGCTATGAGATCGTGCACACGCATTTCCCGGGATGGAAGTTCACGGCTGCGCAGGCGGTAGCCGACGGCGGGCTGCACGGCCGGTTATTGGTGGGCCATGCCGTGAAGCTGCCCGACGGGTTGGCGCCCGCGGCACTCATGCAAGCCCTGGCGGGCCTGCGGCTCAAGCTCTACGGCGATGGGGTGCTCAAAGATGAAGGTGAGGGCGCCAATGTGCTGGACGGTCCTGTAG
>NZ_JBFUGX010000015.1:0-18315 GCF_056402675.1 Polaromonas sp. P3_C2
GCCTTGCAGGGGATGGGCCACAGGCATACTTGCACCCACGTGGAAAATAACACCCAGTCACTTTTTGCCGCCCAGTCGCTTGAATCCCCCTGCGCACTGGCTGCCGCGCTGGCGCCTCATGCGGCGGCGGGGCATTTCGATGAGTTGCGGGGCCGTGTGTCCGAAGGCCCCGCGCCCGCTGAAGCGGCCGCGCCGGCACAGCCCGCGCTGCGGGCCGCGGGCAGCCCCCCTGAAACAGCCCCGGCCCGGCCCGAAGCCCCGGCGGCCGGGACGGACGACACCCTGTCGCCCGACTGGACACGCTTTTTCAACTTCCTCGGCAGCGACGGCTTTTACGACCTGAACCACCGCACCGCCAACCTGCGCCGCCAGATCCGCGACAACGGCGTGACCTACAACGTCTACGCCGACGCCAACGGCCCGCAGCGGCCCTGGTCGCTGGACCTGTTCCCCATGATGGTCTCGCCCGCCGACTGGGCGCAGATCGAGGCCGGCATCCAGCAGCGCGCCCGCCTGCTGGACCGCGTGATGGCCGACATCTACGGCCCGCAGGAGCTGCTCTCCAAAGGCCTGCTGCCCAGCGCGCTGGTGCATGCCCACCCGGGTTACCTGCGCGGCATGCAGGGCGTGCAGCCGGCCGGCGGCACCTATCTGCACATTGCCGCCTTCGACATCGCGCACGGCCCCGACGGCCGCTGGTCGGTGGTGTCGCAGCGCACGCAGGCTCCTTCGGGCCTGGGCTACCTGCTGGAAAACCGCCTGACGATTTCACTGCTGTTTCCCGAAGCCTTCCGCGAAATGAAGGTCGAGCGGCTGGCCGCGTCGTACAAGGCGCTGGTGGATGGCCTCAAGGCCATGAGCCCGACGGACAGCAACGAGGAAAGCCGCGTGGTGCTGCTGACGCCGGGGCCTTACAACGAAACCTATTTCGAGCACGCCTACCTGGCGCGCTTCCTGGGCCTGACACTGGTCGAGGGCAGCGACCTGCTGGTGCGCGATGACAAGCTTTACCTGAAAACCCTGCGCGGCCTGGAGCGGGTGCACGGACTGCTCAAGCGCCTGGACGACCAATTCCTCGATCCGCTGGAACTGCGCTCGGACTCCACACTGGGTGTGCCCGGCCTGCTGCAGGTGATACGCGCGGGCAATGTGTTGGTGGTCAACACGCCGGGCTCGGCCTTCCTCGAATCAAGTGCGCTGCTCGGCTTTCTTCCCGCGCTCTCCGAGCACCTGCTTGGTGAAACGCTGGCCCTGCCCTCGCTGGCCACCTGGTGGTGCGGCGAGCAGGCAGTGATGCAGGACGTGCTGAGCCAGCTCAAGACCTGCGTGATCAAACCGACCTATCCGGGCACCGGCATGGAATCCGTCATCGGCCATACCCTGTCGCGCCGTGCACTGGACGAATGGGCTGGCCGCATTGTTCGCCGGGGCGAAGACTTCACCGTGCAGGCTTACCTGCCTCTGCCGCAAACGCCGACCTGGCAGGGTGAGCGGATTTCCCCGCGCTCGGCCATGCTGCGCGTGTTTGCGGTGGCCGATGGCAACGGCTCCTGGCAGGTGCTGCCGGGCGGGCTGGCACGGCTGGCGGGCAAGAACGAAAACATGTCGTCGATGCAGCACGGCGGCAGCAGTGCCGACGTGTGGGTGCTGGGCGACCCCTCGGCAGCCAAGGCGATGGCCGAACACACCACCGCATCGCGCACCGAGCAGCCGGCGCCTGTCTGGGCCGCAGCGCCGCTGCGCCACCGCCCGCCCGTGACCAGCCGCGCGGCCGAAAACCTTTTCTGGCTGGGCCGCTACACCGAGCGTGCCGAAAACTCCACGCGGCTGGCGCAAATCACGCTGCAATGCCTGGGCGGCGAAGACCAGACCTCGCAGCCCTTGCTGGCCTGGCTGACCAGCATGGCCGTCGGCAACGCGCTGGTGCTGGACACCGTGCCGCCGGCCACGCATGCGCGCCGCGTCTTCGAACGCGCCCTGATCGCCAACCTGGCCGACACCGAACAGGCCGCCAGCGTAGGCTTTAACCTGCGGGCGCTCAAGAGCGCCGCATCTGCCGTGCGCGAACGCCTGTCGCAGGAACAATGGCACATGATCGTGCGCACCGAGACCGACTTCTTCCAGCGCTGCTCATCGTTCAGCGCGGTGGGCCAGACCCAAAGCCAGGGCGGGCAAAGCCAGAGCCAATCCAGCCAATACCTGCTCGAATATTCTTCCGTCGAGGCGCTGCGGGCGCTGGAGTCGGCCAGCGGCTTCCTCTCGGCCATGACGGGTGCGCAAACCGACCGCATGACCCGCGACGACGGCTGGCGCCTCCTGAGCGTGGGCCGGTTGATTGAACGGCTCAACACCCTGGCCGGCGCGCTGATTCGCGGCTTTGAAACCGGATCGATTTTTGAAGAAGGCGGCTTCAACGCCATGGTGGCGCTGTTCGACAGCACCATCACCTTCCACGCGCAGTACCAGCAGCGCCGCGACATCCCGGCCCTGCTCGATCTGCTGGTGCTGGACCGCGACAACCCGCGCTCCCTCGGCTGGGTGGTGCAGACCCTGCGCGGGCGCCTCGCCAAGCTGGCGGGCAGCGCGCCGGGCGACATGCCCGACCTGGCGATGGAACTGCCCGACCCCGGCAGCTGGGCCCTGGCTGATTTGTGCCAGGACGCCCAGGCCAGCACCGGCGATGGCGAAGATGAAAACGGCGGGCAACATGATGGGCGGCTGGTGCAGTTGCTCGAGCAGTGCTGCGATGCCGCGCTGGAACTGTCAGACACCTTGAGCCGCCGCTACTTCAGCCACGCGGCTTCTGCCAGCCAGAGCCTGGGCGCCTGAGGCCCTAGGAGTTTTTCCGTGCTGCTTCACGTCGTTCACGAAACCCGTTACCGCTATGCTCCGGTGGTGGAAAACGCGCACCATGTGGTGCACCTCAAGCCCGCCAGCCGAAACGGCCAGACCCTGCTGGACTATGCGTTGCGGGTGAACCCCGAACCGGTCCAGTTGCGCGAAACCGAAGATGTCTACGGCAATACGCGCACCTACTTTTCCCTGCAGGCGGCGCATGAGAGCCTGACGGTGGTGGCTGACAGCATCGTCTCCACGTCGGCCCTCAACCCGCTGCAATCAGAAGCGACCCTGTCCGCCGGCAAGCCTGCATCGCCCGCCTGGGAGCAGGTGCGCGAACAGTTCCGTTACCGCGCCGGCGCGGCCTACGACAGCGCCTCCGAATTCCTCTTCGCCTCGCCCTATGTGCCGCGCGACGATGCCTTCATTGAATTTTCCCGCCCCAGCTTCCTGCCGGGCAGGCCACTGCCCGAGGCAGCGCGCGACCTGATGGAACGCATTCACAGCACCATGACCTACGAGAGCGAAAGCACCGAAGTCAACACGCCGGCGCTCGAAGCGCTCAAGCTGGGCAAAGGCGTGTGCCAGGATTTCGCGCACATCATGGTGGCCTGCTGCCGCGCCATGGGCCTGCCGGCGCGTTATGTCAGCGGCTACCTTCTCACCACGCCACCGCCCGGCCAGCCACGGCTGGTGGGCAGCGACGCCTCGCATGCCTGGGCTTCGGTGTACTGCCCCGGCCTGGGCGCCTGGCTCGACTTCGACCCCACCAACAACCGCGCGCCGGGTGAAGATTACGTCACACTGGCCATCGGCCGCGACTTCCTCGATGTATCGCCCATGCGCGGTGTGATCCGCGGCGGTGCGCAGCACATCCTCGACGTGGCCGTTACGGTGGAGCCGGTGGCAAGCGCCGGGGACTGAGCGGCTTCGGCGGCGCTGGCAGCTCTTCCAGCAACGAGCCCTCAGGCAGGCTGCGTGCCAGGCAGCGCCGGCACAGGCTCACAAATTCCTGCGCGGCGCCCGACTGGGCCTGGCGCGGTTTGAAAGCCAGCAAGGCCCGGAACGACACATCAGCCGCCAGCGGAACGCTGCGCAGGCCCAGCGCCACATGTTCACGCGCCACCAGCGGATTGGTAACTGCCAGCCCGGCCCCGGCCAGCACCAGCGAACACTGCGTTGCGCTGTAAGGCGTTTCAATCACAAAGCGCGGCTGCACACCCGCCTGTGCGAACGCGGCTTCCAGCCGGCGCTGGGCCGTATCCGAGGCAGACAGGCCGACCAGCGGCACTTCTGCGAGATCCCTGGGCTGCAGGACCTGCTTGCGAGCGAGCGGGTGGGCCGCGGGCATGACGCACACCGCGGGCACCTGGTAAAAAAGCGAGGACACCAGGCCGCTGGTGTCCGCCTCGTCGCCCAGGAAAGCCAGGTCCACCGCCCCCTGGAACAAGGCCTCACGCAGCACCTTCGAGCTGTCGACCAGCAGCAGGCAACGCGTGCGCGGGTAGCTTCGCTGAAACTCGGCAAGCGCCCAGGGCATCACGCTGGCAGCCATGGCATGCAGTGAACCGATGCGCAGCACGGTGTCCTCATGCGACTGCAGGGCCACGATTTTTCGCTGCACGGCCTCGAGGCCTTCGTAGACCCGCTCGACCTCTTCCATCAGCGCGTGCGCCTCCGGCGTGGGCGTCAGCTTGCCTTTGGGCCGGTCAAACAGCTTGAGCCCGGCGCGCGCTTCGAGCTGCTGCAGCAGCTGCGTGACGGCCGGCTGGCTCACGTGCAGCGCCGCCGCCGCGCGGTTGGCGGTGCCCAGCCGCATGACCATGCGGAACACTTCAATCTGACGTGCACTGGCTTCGGCCATGGCGGTTTCCTATAAGTTTTACTTATTTTAAATCGCAAACAAGCGATGCATGAGAGGCCATCGTCTTCGTACCATCTGCCCATGAATCCTGTTTTCCCCGAATCCCTTCCAAACCCTGCGGCATGGAACGCCATCAGCCGCAACCCCCGACTGATGAGGCTGCGGTGCATCCTCTGCGCCCGTGAATACCCGCTGCAAGATTTACCCGCCGGCTGTCCGCACTGCGCGGCACAGGGCACGCCCGCCAGCCTGGAAGCCGTTTACACCGGGTTGCCCCAAACACTGAAAACAGCCAGCACAGGTTATAAGTGGGGCGACTGGCTGCCCTACACCCGCGGCGTTTCCCTGGGTGAAGGCAACACGCCTTGCCTGGACCTGCCGCGCCTGGCGCGCGAGCTTGGCCTGTGCCAGCTCAGCGCCAAGCATGAGGGCATGAACCCCACTGGCTCGCACAAAGACCGCATGTCGGCACAGGCCGTCAGCCGGGCGCTGGACGCAGGCGCGCAGACCGTGGTGCTGGCCTCCAGCGGCAACGCAGCAGTTTCGGCAGCAGCCTATTGCGCCGCGGCCGGGCTGCCCTGCGAAATCGCCACCTACCGCGACATGCCGGCGCCCTTCGCGCGGGCCCTCCATCACCTGGGCGCCCGGCGCATGGAGTTCGACCACGGCTTTGAGCGCTGGAACCATGTACGACGGCGGGTCGAGCAGGACGGGGCCTTTGCCCTCACCAACTACAGCGTGCCGGCGGTCGGCAGCCCTGCTTTTGGCGTGGAAGGCTACCGCGCCGTGGCGCTCGAATTTGTCGCTGGCGGCTGCGTGCCGGACCACGTGTTGGTCCCCACCGCCCGTGGCGACCTGCTCTGGGGCATTTACAGCGCACTGCGTGATTTGCACCGGGCGGGACTCATTGGGCACATGCCCAGGTTATGGGCCGTTGAGCCGTTCCCCCGCCTTTCCCGTGTGCTCGAGGGCGCGCCGCTGCAGTCGGAATTCAACGGCCAGACGACGCAGTTTTCGACAGGCGGCAGCACCGTCACGCTGCAACAGCAACTGGCCGTGCAGCAGTCGGGCGGCGGCGCCGTGGTCATTGATGACGCCGGCGCCATCCAGGGCAGCGCCAGGCTTGCAGCGCAAGGCCTGTGGGTGGAGCTTTGCGCCGGCGCCTGCCTCAATGCGCTGGCCCGCCTGCGCGCACTTGGCCAAGTGCAGGCATCAGAACACGCGTTGCTGCTGCTCACGGCCAAAGGCGACCGTGACACCTTTAACCCCATCCCTTGACCGCACGCCCCCTTTTCTTCAGCCCGCAAAGGAAATTTCACCGTGAAGACCCGACTGCTCACCACCCTGCTTCTGGCCTGCGCCACTCTGGCGGGAACCGCCCATGCCGCCTACCCCGACAAACCCATCCGCCTCATCGTGCCTTGGGCGCCGGGCGGCAGCACCGACGCCATCGCCCGCGCGATTGCCCAGCGCATGGGCGAGACCATGGGGCAAAGCGTGGTGGTCGACAACCGCTCCGGCGCTTCCGGGCGCATCGGCACCGAAGCCGCGGCCAAGGCCGCGCCCGACGGCTACACCTTCGCCATCGTCGAGCTGCCGCATGCGATTGCGCCGGCCGTGTTCAACAAGATGCCCTACGACCTGCTGCGCGACTTCACGCCGGTGTCCATGGTCGGCACCTCGCCGCTGCTGCTGTTTGCC
Organism: Polaromonas sp. P3_C2; assembly: GCF_056402675.1. Classification (NCBI taxonomy): domain Bacteria; kingdom Pseudomonadati; phylum Pseudomonadota; class Betaproteobacteria; order Burkholderiales; family Comamonadaceae; genus Polaromonas; species Polaromonas sp. P3_C2. The sequence continues at coordinate 6,404 of NZ_JBFUGX010000015.1, forward strand.
GGCGGCGCGCAGTACAAGAATGGCGACATCAAGGGCTTCCTCAAAAACTACCGGAGCAGCAAGGTGCCGCTGGCGCTGGCCCACAGCGGCAATGGCTCCATCAGCCACCTCTCCAGCGAACTGTTCGCCAGCGCCACCGGGATCAAGGTCAACGCCATTCCCTATCGCGGCTCTGCGCCCGCGCTCACCGATGTTGCGGCCGGCCAGGTGGACGCGCATTTCGCCACGCTGGCCAGCGGCAGTTCGCTGCTCGGCGCGAACAGGATCTCTGCCTTGATGGTGACCGGCAATGCGCGCCTCGCCGCCCTGCCCGGCGTACCGACCGCGCACGAAGCCGGCATTGAGGGCATGCAGTTCAACCAGTGGTGGGCATTGGTGGCGCCGGCCACCACGCCGATCGAGATCGTCGAGCGGCTGCGCAGCGAAGCGGTGGCGGCGCTGGCGCACCCTTCCACACGCGAGCGCCTTACCACCCTGGGCATTGACCTGAAAGGCTCGACACGCGACGAACTGCGTGCCTTCATGCGCAACGAAGTAGACCGCTGGGGTGCTGTGGTGCGAAAGGCCGGCATCAAGCCCGAGTGACGCCGGCATGTGGAAGGTTGAAAGAGCACGGAACAAGCCGCGCAGGCCCTGGCGCCGTTCCATCATTTCCTTTCATGACCCCAAAGGCCTCCGGAACCCGCGCACCATCCTACAATTCCCTGCACTGCCAGCCGGTCACGCAGCCTCCTTCGCTATCAAAAACATAGCTGCTTGCACTCGTTCCTATTGGGCTGGAACCATTTTTCTTCACCAAAAGGACCACCATGAGCGCCTACGACAAGCTGAAAGCACTGAACATCACCCTGCCCACCGTGGCAACGCCCCTGGCAGCTTACCTGCCCTTCGTGCAGACCGGCAACCTGGTGTTCCTGAGCGGCCATATCGCCAAGAAGGACGGCAAGCCCCTCGTCGGCCAGCTCGGCAAGAACATGACGACAGAAGAAGGCAAGGCCGCCGCGCGCTCGGTCGCCATCGACCTGATGGGCACGCTCGAAGCCGCCGTCGGCCTGGGCAAGGTCAAGCGCATCGTCAAGCTCATGAGCCTGGTCAACTCCACCGGCGACTACACCGAGCAGCACCTGGTGACCAACGGCGCCAGCGAGTTGTTTGCAGAAGTCTTCGGCGACGCTGGCAAGCATGCGCGTAGCGCGTTCGGCGTGGCGCAAGTCCCCATGGGCGCCTGTGTGGAGATTGACCTGGTGGCTGAAGTCGAATAAGCCGGCTACACAGCATCCGCAATGGCTGTGGGGCCGACGCGCCGGCGACAAGCGCTATCCAGCGGCCCGGCTTAAACTCGTAACGCTCGGCCATTTCGCCGGGCAGCGTTCTCAGGGCGGGGTGAAATTCCCCACCGGCGGTGTTTGCAGGAAACTGCATCAGCCCGCGAGCGCCTGGTTGCCGTGCTTCATACGGCAACCAGGGTCAGCAGATTCGGTTCAACTCCGAAGCCGACGGTCACAGTCCGGATGAAAGAGAGCGCGATGTTTACGGCTGTGCCGTGGGCGCCTATGGCTGGGTGCGGGTTCTCCGCAGCGGCTGTTCGTTCTCCCACGTGCTGGCCGCAGGCTCGTGCGCCCTGATTCTGGTAACACCTGGCAAAAAGGCATCCATGAGTCAGACAGATATTTCCCCACCTTCGGCTTCCCGTTCGGGCGGCACACCCACCAAGGCACGTTTCGCCTTTATCCAGTCGTCCTGGCACGAAGACATCGTGGACCAGGGCCGCGGCGCTTTCCTGGCTGAGATGGCCAGGCAAGGCGTCGCCGCTGAATCCATCGACACGTTTGAAGTGCCCGGCGCGTTCGAAATTCCGCTCCACGCGAAAAAGCTCGCACAGTCGGGCCGTTATGCAGGCGTGGTCTGCTGCGGTCTGGTGGTCGATGGCGGCATCTACCGCCATGAGTTTGTAGCTGACGCGGTGATCAGCGCATTGATGGGCATCCAGCTGGAAACCGGCGTGCCGGTGTTTTCAGCGGTGCTGACGCCGCAGCATTTTCATGAGCATGAGGAACACCGCAAGTTCTTCACGGAACATTTCCTGACCAAGGGCAAGGAAGTGGCGCAAGCCTGCCTGGAGACGGTGGCCGGCCTGAAGAAGCTTGATCTGTTGCTGGCAGCTTGATTGCTGAAAGCTGGCAGACCGGCGAGCGCAGCATCTTGCTATTAAATCAATAGCTTCTTGCGCCCGCCAGTTTTGGCTTTCGGTCAGTTTTACTCAACGCGGTTGATGCCGGTGGGTTTGAAGCCCAGATCGGCCGCCTTGCCCTTGCGCGCGCGCGCCGCACGGGCATTGTTCAGGCTGCGAATTTCCAGCGTCTCCTCGCGCGCCTTGCCGCCGCGGCCAATGCCTTCGATCTTCACACTGCGCGTGTAAGCGGCTGCACCAGCCAAAGTGTCTTTGGCTTCGAGGTCGATCAGCATCAGGCCGCGCCCGCCGGCGGCCTGCATCTTGAGTTCCGCGATTTCAAACGTCAGGATGCGGCCGCCGGTCGAGGCGCAAGCCACATGCGTGGCCGGCACCAAGGGCGCCGCTGCGCTGGTGAAAGCGGCATGCGAAGGCCTGCAAATGGTTTCACCTTCAGCGCAGCTGATGAAGGCCTTGCCGGCTTTGAGGCGCGACGTCATGTTCTCGACCGTGGCGAGGAAGCCGTAGCCGCCGCTGGCGCTCAGCAGCAATGCGGCATTGGACGGGCCCGCAAAATAATGCACCAGCTGCGTGCCCGACTCCAGATCAATCAGGGTGGTGAGCGGCTGGCCGTCGCCGCGCGCACCGGGCAGCAATGACACCGGCACCGAATAAATGCGGCCGCGCGAACCAAAGGCCAGCAGCGTGTCGATGGTGCGGCACTCGAAGGTGCCGTACAGCCCGTCGCCCGCCTTGAAGGCGAAGCCTGCCGGGTCATGTCCGTGACCGTTGCGTGCGCGCACCCAGCCCTTGTCGCTGATGACCACGGTCACCGGCTCGTCGAGCACCTTGACTTCGAGCACGGCTTTTTTCTCGGCCTGGATCAGCGTGCGGCGCGCATCGGCGAATTGCTTGGCGTCAGCCTCAATTTCCTTGACCAGCAGACGTTTGAGCGCAGCCGGGCTGCCCAGGATTTCCTCAAGCCGGCCTTGCTCTTCGCGCAGGTTTTTCAGGTCCTGCTCGATCTTGATGGCTTCAAGCCGTGCCAGTTGGCGCAGGCGGATTTCAAGAATGTCCTCGGCCTGGATTTCGCTGAGTTGGAAGCGCGCGATCAGCGCCAGCTTGGGCTCTTCCGACTGGCGGATGATGGCAATCACCTCGTCGATGTTGAGCAACACCAGCTGGCGGCCTTCGAGGATGTGGATGCGGGCCAGCACTTTGTCGAGCCGGTGCTGCGAGCGCTTTTGCACCGTGGTCTGGCGGAACTCTATCCATTCCGCCAGCATCTGGCGCAGGTTTTTCTGCGTCGGCTTGCCGTCCAGCCCGACCATGGTCAGGTTGATGGGCGAGGAGCTTTCCAGGCTGGTGTTGGCCAGCAGCGTGTTGATGAGTTCGGACTGGCTGATCTTGCTGGTCTTGGGCTCGAACACCAGGCGCACGGCGGCGTCCTTGCTGGATTCGTCGCGCACCACGTCGAGCACGGCCAGAATGGTCTGCTTGAGTTGCACCTGGTCCTGGCTCAGGGCTTTTTTGCCGGCCTTGATTTTCGGGTTGGTGAGCTCTTCGATTTCCTCGAGCACACGCTGCGTGCTGACGCCGGGCGGCAGCTCCTGCACCACCAGCTGCCACTGGCCGCGCGCGAGTTCTTCGATCTTCCAGCGGGCGCGCACCTTGAGCGAGCCGCGGCCCGTGCTGTAGGCCGCCGCGATTTCCGCGCCGCTGGAAATAATTTGCCCGCCACCCGGGTAGTCGGGCCCGGCGATCAGCGCATACAGCTCTTCGTCGGCAAGCTTGGGCGTCTTGATGAGCGCCACACAGGCGTCGGCGACTTCGCGCAGGTTGTGGCTGGGGATTTCGGTGGCCAGGCCCACGGCAATGCCGCTGGCGCCATTGAGCAGCGTGAACGGCAGCCGTGCCGGCAACTGGCGCGGTTCTTCGAAAGAGCCGTCGTAGTTGGGTACGAAGTCGACCGTGCCTTCATCAAGCTCATCGAGCAGCAGCGTCGTGATGCGGGCCAGCCGAGCCTCGGTGTATCGCATGGCCGCTGCGCCGTCGCCGTCGCGGCTGCCGAAATTGCCTTGGCCATCGACCAGCGGATAGCGCTGGCTGAAGTCCTGCGCCATGCGCACCATGGCGTCATACGCCGCCTGGTCGCCGTGCGGGTGGTATTTACCGAGCACGTCGCCGACAACGCGCGCGCTCTTGACAGGCTTGGCACCGCTCGCGCCATTCGCCCCGCCAAAACCCAGGCCCATGCGCGACATGCTGAAGAGGATGCGGCGCTGCACCGGCTTCTGGCCATCGCAAACGTCGGGCAAGGCGCGGCCCTTGACGACACTGAGGGCATATTCAAGGTAAGCCCGCTGCGCGTACGCGGCCAGGGAATCCTGGTCTGCGGGTTCGGGGATCGGGGCTACTGCGTCCGGTGTAAAGAGATCCATCTTGAGTTTGGCTTGGCGGGTAAGGTGGCGTGAGGCATGCCGGCACACGCGGGTGCGGCCGCCACAGGGTTACAAAAAGAAAAGCTGTCTATCAGGCTGCCGGGCAGGACACAAGGCGCATTGTGACCTCAGTACGGCTCGGGCAAGGCCTCTGGCGTGGCGGTGGACACCACCGTGGGTGACACCATGTTGCCGCGGCCGGTGGCCCCGCCCATCATTTCCATGCGAACGCGGCCGCCGGACGCCATGCTGGGTGGCTTGAGGTGGTTATAGAGCTGCATCACGGTCTTGACGTAGTTTTTGGTTTCAGGATAGTTCGGAATCTTGTTGCCGGCACGCTGAACGGCGCCTTCGCCGGCGTTGTACGCAGCGATGGCCAATTCGAGCTGGCCGGGAAACATGGCAATCAGGTCACTGAGGTAGCTGGAGCCGGCCCGGATGTTGGTCTTGGGATCGGTGAGCCTTTTGTGGATGGTGGAATCCTTGGTGGCCCGCACGCCATAGCGCTCCGCTGTCGGCGGGATCAGCTGCATCAGCCCGACCGCACCCTTGGGCGAAACGGCCTGGGCGTTGAATCCGGATTCGGTGGCGATCAGTGCCTGCAGCAGCTCGTAGTCGATGCCGTGCTTGGCAGAAGCCTCGCGCAGCAAGTGCTTGACGGCCTTGTAGTTGGGCGACACATCAAAGTAGGCCAGCAGCTTGGGCGGCGCATTGGCCACGCCGGTGGCCTGATTGGCGCCATTGCCAACCGCCTTGCCGCTTTTGGCAACGCTGTTGCCTGCACTAAAGCTTTCTGCGCCGCGGAAAAAAAGCTCATAACGCTCATCGAGCCGTACAGCCGAGAAATGCGCAATGCCTTCTTTATCGACGTAACCCCAGATGTCAGCCCGGGCGGGCCCCGCGAACAGCGCCGCCAGCCCCAGAACGAGCAAGGGCAATGCCGGCGCACGCAACAGGCGTGCAAAGCGCGGCAAGGTTGACGGCAATTTCAAAAAAGAATTCATCAAATATCTATTTCCACGGCGTCACCGTGCAACTCCATCAGTTCGCGGCGCGCTGCGGCCTCGCCTTTGCCCATCAGCTTGGTGATGAGCGTCTCGGTCTGCAGAAAATCCTGGTTGCCCAGTTGCACGGGCAACAGGCGGCGGGTGTCAGGATTGAGTGTGGTTTCCCACAATTGTTCCGCGCTCATCTCGCCCAGGCCCTTGAAGCGGCTGATGCTCCAGGCGCCTTCCTTCACGCCATCCTTGCGCAACTTGTCCAATATGGCGGTCAGTTCGCCTTCATCAAGGGCGTACACCTTTGAAGCCGGCTTTTTGCCCCGCGCCGGCGCATCCACCCGGTACAGCGGCGGCCGGGCCACATAGACATTACCTGATTCGATCAATTTGGGGAAGTGGCGGAAAAAGAGGGTCAAAAGCAGCACCTGGATATGCGAGCCGTCCACATCGGCGTCGCTCAGGATGCAAACCTTGCCGTAGCGCAGGCCAGAGAGGTCCGGCGTATCGTTCGGGCCGTGCGGGTCGACCCCGATGGCGACCGCGATGTCGTGGATTTCGGTGTTGGCAAACAGGCGGTCGCGCTCGACCTCCCAGGTATTGAGCACCTTGCCGCGCAGCGGCAGGATGGCCTGGCTTTCCTTGTCGCGGCCCATCTTGGCGCTGCCGCCGGCCGAATCACCCTCGACCAGGAAGACTTCGTTGTGCGCCAAATCCCGGCTTTCGCAGTCGGTCAGCTTGCCGGGCAGCACGGCCACACCGGAGCCCTTGCGTTTTTCGACCTTCTGGCCGGCTTTCTGCCGGGTTTGGGCGGCCTTGATGGCCAGTTCGGCCAGTTTGCGGCCGTAATCGACGTGCTGGTTAAGCCAAAGCTCCAGCGTGGGCCGCACAAAGCTGGACACCAGCCGTACCGCGTCGCGTGAATTGAGGCGTTCCTTGATCTGGCCCTGGAACTGTGGATCGAGCACCTTGGCGCTCAGGACATAGCTGGCGCGGGCAAAAACGTCTTCCGGCAAGAGCTTGACCCCCTTGGGCAGCAGCGAATGCAGGTCGACAAAGCTCTTGACGGCATTGAAGAGGCCGTCGCGCAGGCCGCTTTCGTGCGTGCCGCCGGCGCTGGTGGGAATCAGGTTGACGTAGCTTTCGCGCACCGGCTGCCCCTCTTCGGTGAAGGCCACGCACCACTGCGCGCCCTCGCCTTCGGCAAAACTCTCGTGCGAAGCGTCGGCAAAACCTTCGCCCTCAAACATCGGGATCACCGGGTCGCCGGTTAGCGTCTGCATCAGGTAATCGCGCAGGCCGCCCTTGTAGAGCCAGGTTTGGGTATCTTTGGTTTTCTCGTTGGTCAGCGTTACCGTGACGCCGGGCATCAGCACCGCCTTGCTGCGCAGCAGGTGCGTGAGCTCGGCCATGGGCAGCGCGGCCGATTCAAAGTATTTGGAATCGGGCCAGGCGCGGACGGTGGTACCCGTCTTGCGGTCTCCATCGCCGTTTTTGCGCAGGTGCAGCTTTTCAATGACGTCACCGCCCGAGAACACCAGGTGGGCGACCATGCCTTCACGGTAAGAGGTGACTTCCAGCCGCTTGGACAGTGCATTGGTCACGCTCACGCCGACGCCGTGCAAGCCACCCGAGAAGCTGTAGGCGCCTCCCTTGCCTTTGTCAAATTTGCCGCCCGCGTGCAGCCGGGTATAGACGATCTCGATGACCGGTACCTTTTCTTCAGGGTGCAGGCCGAAAGGAACGCCTCGGCCGTCGTCGTCGACGCTCACCGAGCCGTCGGTGTGCAGCGTGACCTTGATCTTCTTGCCGTAGCCGGCCAGGGCCTCGTCGGCGGAGTTGTCCAGCACTTCCTGGATGATGTGCAGGGGGTTGTCGGTGCGCGTATACATGCCCGGCCGTTGCTTGACGGGCTCCAGGCCCTTGAGCACGCGGATCGAGCCTTCGGAATATTCGGTGGGTAGTTTGTCAGCCATGGCAGATGAAAGAATTGCCGCAATTGTAGTCGGGGCCGGCAAAGTCACTGTATAAATATACAGCCAACCTGATTTGAGACAGGGAACGAAGTGCGGCCCGGGCAGTGTTCCGCCATTTTCGTTACAGTCGGCAAAGAGCCTTCCGGCCGCCTCAGGCCTTTCCTTTTTTTCGCCACTCGCGGCGACTCGCCCATGACCACCGAAACCAAAAAACTCTCCATGCTGCAGGTGCTGATCTGCGGCGCCACCATCGTCACGCTGTCCATGGGCATTCGCCACGGTTTTGGCCTCTGGCTGCAGCCCATCACGCAGGCGCAGGGCTGGACGCGCGAGACTTTTGCCTTTGCGCTGGCGGTGCAAAACCTGTCCTGGGGGGTGTTCGGCATTTTTGCCGGCATGGCGGCTGACCGCTTTGGCGCCTTCCGCGTGATCGTGGGCGGTGCCCTGCTGTACGGGCTGGGCCTGGTGGGCATGGCGCTGTCGCCCACCGGTTTCCTGTTCACCCTGACAGCCGGCGTGCTGATTGGTGCCGCGCAGGCCGGAACCACGTATGCCGTGATTTATGGCGTGATCGGGCGCAATATTTCGGCCGATAAACGCTCGTGGGCCATGGGCGTGGCCGCGGCGGCGGGCTCATTCGGCCAGTTCCTGATGGTGCCGACCGAAGGTTTCCTGATCAGCAGCCTGGGCTGGAAAGAGGCTTTACTGGTGCTGAGCGGCGCCGTGCTGCTGATTGCGCCGCTGGCATTGGGCCTGCGCGAAGGCGGTTTCACCGGCGGGCAGCCTGCCAAACGCGAGCAGACTATCCTTCAGGCGCTGCGCGAGGCTTTCAAGTACCCGAGCTTTCAATTGCTGATGGCGGGCTACTTTGTCTGCGGCTTCCAGGTGGTGTTCATCGGCGTCCACATGCCCAGCTACCTCAAGGACAAGGGCCTGTCGCCCCAAGTCGCAAGTTACGCGCTGGCGCTGATCGGCCTCTTTAATGTGTTCGGCACATACATTGCGGGCTCGCTGGGCCAGAAAATTGCCAAGCGCAAGATCCTGGCGACGATTTATCTCTCGCGCGCCATCGTGATCGCCGTGTTCCTGGCGGCACCGCTCAGCCCCTTGAGCGTCTACATCTTTGCCAGCCTGATGGGCCTGCTATGGCTGTCGACCATCCCGCCGACCAATGCCGTCGTGGCGCAGATCTTCGGCATCCAGCACTTGTCGATGCTGGGTGGCTTTATCTTCTTCAGCCACCAGATCGGCTCCTTCCTGGGCGTCTGGCTGGGCGGCTATTTATATGACCGCACGGGCAGCTACGACATCGTCTGGTACATCGCGATTGCATTGGGCGTGTTTGCCGCGCTGGTGAACCTGCCGGTTCGTGAATCACCGATTGCACGCGCGGCCGTGCCCCAAGGGGCCTGACGTGGCCAAAAGAATCGGCCTGTGGACGCTTGCGATCATCGCGTCGCTGGGGGTGTTTGCCCTCTACACACGGCCGGATTTCCTGTTCACACTCGCCAACCAGGTCTGGGCCTGCTTCTAGCGCAAGGCCCTGCCTGGGGGTTTTATGTGTGTTTTGGGCTGCGGCCCAATCAGGACGGGCGCAAGCAGCTATGAAAACAATAGTAATTACCGGAGCTTCGGACGGCATAGGCGCTGAAATGGCGCGGCAATTGGCCAAAACCCACGGCGCCGGCATGGCGCTGGTGCTGGCCGCGCGCAATGAAGCACTGCTCAATGAGGTTGCGGGCCAATGCGTTGCCCACGGGGCACTGACCCTGGCCGTCAAGACCGATGTGTCGCAAGAGGACCAATGCCGCCAGCTGGTGGCCGCCGCCATCGGCCGGTTCGGGCAAATCGATGCCTTGATCAACAACGCAGGCATGTCGGCGCAAGCCCTTTTTGAAGACGTCAAGGCCCAGGACCTGGCCTGGTACGAACAGTTGATGCGCATCAACCTCTGGGGCAGCGTCTGGTGCACCCATGCCGCACTGCCGTATTTAAAAGTGCGCCACGGCAGCATCGTGGCGGTCTCCAGCCTGGCAGGCCTGATCGGCGTGCCCGGCCGCACCGCCTACAGCGCCACCAAATTCGCCATGACGGGCTTCTTCGAGGCATTGCGGGCCGAGCTTAAAACGGCCGGTGTCAGCGTAACGACGGCCTACCCGGGCGTGGTCGCCACCCGCATCCGCCACCGTGGCTTCAACGCGGCCGGCGTGGCGGCAGGTGCCAGCGGCCTGAAAGAAGACGACGCCATGAGTGTCGAGGAATGCGCGCGGCTCATCCTTGAGGGCATGGAGCGCCGGGAACGCGAGGTGGTCATGACGGCCAAGGGCAAGCTGGGCCGCTGGCTCAAGCTGATCGCGCCGGGCCGGGTCGAGGCGATGGCGCTCGCCGCGCTCAAAGATGACGTAAGACCCTACTGATGGAAAACAATGCGCATGGCACGGAACCACCCTCCGCCTGGGTGCAGCGCTGGTCGCACCTGGTGCCCCAGGGTGGCATGGTGCTGGACGTGGCCTGCGGCCATGGCCGCCACGCGCGCTGGTTTTATGAGAAAGAACATCCTCTGACCCTTGTAGACCGTGCGCAAGCAGCTATCGAATTCATAGCATCAGCTCTTCCCACACGCCCCGCCCAAACCGTTGAAGCCGTGGTGGCCGACATTGAGGAGGGTCCCTGGCCCTTTGAAGGACGACAGTTTGAGGCCGTCATCGTCACCAATTACCTGTGGCGCCCGCTCCTGCCCGCGCTGCTGGCCAGTCTGGCGCCGGGTGGCGTGCTGATTTACGAAACTTTTACGCAGGGCAATGAAACGGTGGGCAAACCCTCGCGCCCCGACTTTTTGCTGCGTCCCGGTGAATTGCTGCAGGTCTGCCAGGGCTTGAGAGTGGTGGCCTTCGAGGAGGGTTTTGAGGAGCGTCCGCCACGATTTGTCCAGCGCATCGCCGCCGTCCGCGAATCAGCCACCACTGCGGGTTTATCCGCCCCCCTTCATACCGCGGAGGGGGCTCCACCCCGCTATAGACTGACCTAGGCTCTGGGTAGAATGCAGGATTGGCCTTTTCCGGGGCCGGCTTGAAGCTGTTCAGGCCGGAACACCCCAGATACCTGCATGGCCGCGAACGTTTACAAGCAGAGCATGAAACCCATTACTGGCAGCATCGTTGCACTGGCAACGCCCTTGCACGAAGACGGCAGCGTAGATTACCCCACCCTGCGCAAGCTGGTTGACTGGCACATTGCCGAAGGGACCGACTGCATCGGCGTGGTCGGCACCACCGGCGAATCCCCAACCGTCAATGTCGAAGAACATTGCGAAATCATCCGGGTGTCGGTGGAGCAAGCCAAAAAGCGCGTGCCTATCATGGCCGGCTGCGGCGCCAACTCAACCGCCGAAGCCATCGAATTGGCCAAATTTGCCAAAGGCGTCGGCGCGGACTGCCAGCTGCAGGTCGTTCCCTATTACAACAAGCCCACCCAGGAAGGCCAGTACCGGCACTTCAAGGCGATTGCGGAAGCGGTTGGCGACCTCCCCACCGTGCTTTACAACGTGCCCGGCCGCACCGTCGCCGATATGGCGCATGCCACCGTGCTGCGCCTGGCCCAGGTGCCCGGCATTGTCGGCATCAAGGAAGCCACCGGCAACATCGAGCGCGCCCAGTGGCTGATCAAGGAAGTGCCCAAGGGCTTTGCCGTGTATTCAGGCGACGACCCGACCGCCGTGGCGCTGATGCTTTGCGGCGGCCAGGGCAATGTCAGCGTGACGGCCAACGTCGCGCCTCGCCTCATGCACGAGCTGTGCGTGGCCGCCGTGGCCGGCGATGCCCGCCGCGCCATGGAGCTGCAACTTAAATTGCTGCCGCTGCATCGAAACCTGTTTGTCGAAGCCAACCCGATTCCCGTCAAGTGGGCCATGGCCCGGATGGGCCTTTGCGGCGGCACATTGCGCCTGCCGATGACGCCGCTGGAAACATCGAACGAAGCCGCCGTGGAAAGCGCCCTGCGCATCTGCGGCCTGGTCTGATTTGCCTGATCTGATTTTTAAGGGAACCCAAGTGAAGATATTGCCAACACATCCTGCATTTTCCAAAGCCCGGAGCGCCGCCACCGTGTCTGCACTGGTTGCCCTCGGTCTGCTCGCCGGCTGCTCCTCCATCAGGGATGTGATGGAAGGCGAACGCGTCGACTACAAAAGCAGCGGCGCCAAAGCCCCTTCCCTGGCGATCCCTCCCGACCTCACACAACTGAGCCGCGAAACCCGTTATGTGGTGCCCGGCACCGCGGTGTCCGCCAGCAGCTACCAGGTAGGCCAGCCAACCCAGGCCGTGCAGAC
>NZ_JBFUGX010000016.1:0-17490 GCF_056402675.1 Polaromonas sp. P3_C2
GAGGGGGCCGCTGCGCCTGCGGCCCGGCTAAGCCGGTTCCGCGGCCCCGGCTTGCTTGGTCAACACCGGCCAGCCTTACGTGGGCTGCGAGCCACCGTGCAAGCCCGAACAGCTGTGGGCTGAAATTCAGTATCCCCTGCAAGAGGTAACCCGGCGGGCAACCCGTATAATCTCCGTTTACCACCTCTACGAACTTGCGGTTCGTACCTGACATGACCAAATTTGTCTTCGTCACCGGCGGTGTGGTGTCTTCCCTGGGCAAGGGAATCGCCTCAGCCTCCTTAGCTGCGATCCTCGAATCGCGAGGCCTCAAAGTCACTTTAATCAAGCTCGATCCCTACCTGAATGTGGATCCGGGCACCATGTCGCCCTTCCAGCATGGCGAAGTTTTTGTGACCGACGATGGCGCAGAGACCGACCTGGATCTCGGCCACTATGAGCGTTTCATCGAAACGCGCATGCGCAAGGCCAACAACTTCACCACCGGCCAGATCTACAAAAGCGTGCTTGAAAAAGAACGCCGCGGCGACTACCTGGGCAAGACCGTGCAGGTCATCCCGCACGTCACCAACGAAATCCAGGAATTCGTCAAGCGCGGCGCCGGCTACGAAACGGCTGATGCGGTCGACGTGGCCATCGTCGAAATCGGCGGCACCGTCGGCGACATCGAGTCCCTGCCCTTCCTGGAAGCCGTGCGCCAGATGAGCCTGCGCCTGGGCGCCAACAACACCGCCTTCGTGCACCTSASCTACGTSCCSTGGATCGCYGCYGCCGGCGARCTSAARACCAAGCCGACCCAGCACACTGCCAAACAATTGCGTGAAATCGGCATCCAGGCCGACGTGCTGCTCTGTCGTGCCGACCGCCGAATTCCCAACGAAGAGCGCGAAAAAATCTCGCTGTTCTCCAACGTTCCCGAATGGGGCGTGATCTCGATGTGGGACGTCGACACCATTTACAAAGTGCCCCGCATGCTGCACGAACAGGGCCTGGACGGCCTGATCTGCGACAAGCTGCGCCTGAACACGCCACCGGCCAACCTCAAGCGCTGGGACGACCTGGTCTATGAGACCGAGCACCCCCAGACCGAAGTTCACATCGCCATGGTCGGCAAATATGTGGACCTCTCCGACAGCTACAAGTCTCTCAACGAAGCCCTGCGCCACGCCGGCATGAAAAACCACGCCAAGGTGGTCATCGAATATGTCGACTCCGAAACCATCACGCAGGACAATGTCTCGCGCCTGGCACGCTTTGACGGAATTCTGGTGCCCGGCGGCTTCGGCGTTCGCGGCGTTGAAGGCAAGATTTGCGCGGCCCGTTTTGCCCGTGAGCACAAGATGCCCTATCTCGGTATCTGCCTGGGCATGCAGGTAGCGACCATCGAATTCGCGCGCCACGTGGCAGGACTCAAGGACGCCAACAGCACCGAGTTCGACCCCGCTAMCCCGCACCCGGTGATCGCGCTCATCACCGAGTGGAAAGACGCCGACGGCACCATCAAGACACGCAATGCCAAATCCGACCTGGGCGGCACGATGCGCCTGGGTGCGCAAAGCTCGGACGTCGCAGCCGGCACACTGGCCCACAAGATTTATGGTGACGTGGTGACGGAGCGCCATCGCCACCGCTATGAAGCCAACGTCAACTACCTTGATGCCCTGCGTGCGTCGGGCCTGGTCATTTCCGCGCTGACGCAGCGCGAGCAACTCACCGAGATCGTCGAATTGCCGCAAGACGTCCACCCCTGGTTTGTCGGCGTGCAGTTCCACCCCGAGTTCAAGTCCACGCCCTGGGATGGCCACCCGCTGTTCAATGCCTATATCGCGGCCGTACTCCAACAGCGCACCACGGCAGGCCAGGACCCGAAAGCGGCCGCCAAGCCTCTCAAGGCGGTAGCCTGACCATGAAACTCTGCGGATTCGACATTGGTCTGAACCAACCTTTTTTCCTCATCGCCGGCCCCTGCGTGGTGGAGTCCGAGCAGTTGCAGATGGACACTGCCGGCACGCTCAAGGAAATYACTTCSTCGCTSGGCATYCCCTTCATCTTCAARAGCAGYTTCGACAAGGCCAATCGCACCAGCGAGACGGCCTTTCGTGGACTGGGCACGGAAAAAGGACTGGAGATTCTGGCCAAGGTCAAAAAGGAAATTCGCGTGCCGGTGCTGACCGACATCCATTCCGAAGACCAGATCGCCCAGGTCGCCAAAGTCGTCGATGTGCTGCAAACACCGGCCCTGCTGTGCCGCCAGACCGACTTCATCCACGCCGTCGCACTGTCCGGCCTGCCGGTCAATATCAAGAAGGGCCAATTCATGGCCCCGGGCGACATGAAGAACGTCATCACCAAGGCGCGCGCGGCCGTCAAGGCAGCCGGTCTGCCGGAAGACAACTTCATGGCCTGCGAACGCGGCGCCAGCTTTGGCTACAACAATCTGGTCAGCGACATGCGCAGCCTGGCCATCATGCGGGAGACCAACGCGCCGGTCGTATTTGACGCGACCCACTCGGTGCAGCTGCCCGGCGGCCAGGGCACCAGCAGCGGCGGCGTACGCGAGATGGTGCCGGTGCTGGCGCGTGCCGCAGTGGCCGTCGGCGTCTCTGGCCTGTTCATGGAAACCCATCCAGACCCGGCCAAGGCCTTGTGCGACGGCCCCAATGCCGTACCGCTCAAGCACATGAAGGCGCTGCTGGAAACACTGCTCGAGCTGGATCGTGTCACCAAGAAAAACGGCTTCCTCGAAAACAACTTCAGCGCCTGAGCCAGCGATCCATCCCGCAAGCCTACACAAGCCATGACATTCGCCTACATCATTGTCGACATGAAGATCACCGACCCCGAGCAGTACAAGCAGTACATGGCGGCCRCGCCCGCCGCAGTTGCAGCCGCTGGGGGTGAATACCTGGTACGCGGTGGTAAGTTTGAGGCGCTGGAAGGCACCTGGCAACCTGCACGCGTCGCCATGCTGCGCTTTCCCAGCTACGAGAAGGCCAAGGCCTTTTATGACGACGAAATGTACCGCGCCGCACGTGCCAAGCGTGCTGGCGCCACCGAGTTTTTCAATATGGTCCTGGTCGAAGGCGTTGCCGCCCCGGTCTGATCCCCTCTCTACAAAAAAAGGAACCTAATGAGCGCAATTGTTGATATCGTCGGCCGCGAAATTCTCGACAGCCGTGGCAACCCTACCGTTGAGTGCGACGTGCTGCTGGAGTCCGGCGTCATGGGCCGTGCTGCAGTGCCTTCGGGCGCGTCCACCGGTTCGCGTGAAGCCATTGAGCTGCGCGACGGCGACAAGTCGCGCTACCTCGGCAAGGGCGTGCTCAAGGCCGTCGAACACATCAACACCGAAATCTCCGAAGCCGTGCTGGGCCTGGACGCCAGCGAACAGGCCTTCCTGGACCGCACACTGATTGACCTGGACGGCACCGACAACAAATCGCGCCTGGGCGCCAACGCCACGCTGGCTGTCAGCATGGCCGTGGCACGCGCAGCGGCTGAAGAAGCCGGCCTGCCCCTGTATCGTTATTTCGGTGGCAGCGGCGCCATGCAAATGCCTGTTCCCATGATGAACGTGGTGAATGGTGGCGCGCATGCCAACAACAACCTGGACCTGCAGGAGCTGATGATCATTCCTGTCGGCGCGCCCAGCTTTCGCGAAGCCGTGCGTTACGGTGCTGAAGTGTTTCATGCCCTCAAGAAAATTCTGCACGACAAGGGCATGAGCGTGGCCGTCGGCGACGAAGGCGGCTTTGCCCCCAATGTGGCCAACCATGAAGCTGCGATCCAGATGATCCTGGAAGCCATCGACGCCGCCGGTTATGTGGCCGGTGAACAAATCGCCCTGGGCCTCGATTGCGCAGCATCGGAGTTTTACAAGGACGGCAAATACGTCCTGGGCGCGGAAGGCCTGAGCCTGGATGCCACCGAGTGGACCAACATCCTGGCCACCTGGGTCGACAAATACCCCATCATCAGCATCGAAGACGGCATGGCCGAAGGCGACTGGGACGGCTGGAAGACCCTGACCGAGCGTCTGGGCAAAAAGGTGCAGCTGGTCGGCGACGACCTGTTCGTCACCAACACCAAGATCCTCAAAGAAGGCATCGACAAGCAGATTGCCAACTCCATCCTGATCAAGATCAACCAGATCGGCACCCTGACCGAAACCTTTGCCGCCATCGAGATGGCCAAGCGCGCCGGCTACACCGCCGTCATCAGCCATCGCTCGGGCGAAACCGAAGACTCCACGATTGCCGACATCGCCGTGGGCACCAATGCCGGCCAGATCAAGACGGGCTCGCTCTCGCGCTCGGACCGCATGGCGAAATACAACCAGTTGCTGCGCATCGAAGAAGACCTGGGTGACATCGCCACCTACCCGGGCCGCGCGGCCTTCTATAACCTCCGGTAAATGGCCCCCACGCTCGTCGCTTCGCGTACTTCGCTGCCCCCCGGGGGGGTGCGTTTTTTCTTGGTGCGGCCCGGCGAAAAAACCCTGCCCTTTAATCATCACGCTCAAGCATAGGCATGGGAAACCGGCTCGTTCCCGCCATCCTGATTGCGCTCCTGGCCATATTCCACGCGCAACTCTGGATTGGCCGGGGCAGCATTCCCAGCGTGCGCGACATGCAGCACCGGCTGACCGAACAACTCGCCAAAAACACCCAGGCACAGGCCGCCAATGACCAGCTCGCTGCAGAAGTCCGGGACCTCAAGGAAGGCCTCGAAATGGTCGAAGAAAAAGCCCGGATCGAACTCGGCATGGTCAAGCCGAATGAAATCTTCGTGCAGGTGACCAAGTAAGCCCTGGCATCCATCCTGCGAAAGTGCCCGTGTTGAAAATTGCCGTTACCGGCGCTCCACTTACCGGAAAGAGACAGCTTGCCGCTGCGCTGGACAACGCCCTGAAAATCTCGGGGCACGAAGCCACCGTAGCCGTGACTGATGCCGCCCCCCTTCCTGCCGACCTCCCCAGCTTTGGGCTGACGCTGCTCATGGGACTGGAAGAAGCGCCATTGCAAGCGGCCAAAACGGCCGATGAATGCCGGCACCTTCAACACAACGCCGACCAATCGATTCGTGCAGCCCTGTCGCAAGCGGGCATTCCCTATCGCGTCATGTACGGGACCGCGGAGCAGCGCCTTACCCGGGCGCTGGAGGCCGCGCAAAGCCTGCGGCCCCGTGCTCCAGCTTTCACCCGAAGCACGCCCGGTGCAATACCAAGCCCCCAAAAAAGCAAGAAGGCCTGGGTGTGGGTCTGCGAAAAGTGCAGCGATCCTGCTTGTGAGCACCGCCTGCTCAGCGACCTGCTGGCGGAGCGCGCTGCAGCAACCGCTTGAGGCATTGCCCTGCCGCAGCGCGGCCCACGAAACTATTGCACGGTGGACGTGGGTGGCTGCTGGTTGGTCTGGCTGGTGAAAAGCTGCGCCGCATCCACCGGGTCAAACTCATACTGTGCGCCGCAAAATTCGCACCCGACCGCGACCTTGCCGCGTTCGGAAATGATGCTTTCGATTTCGTCTGTACCAAGGCTGCGCAGCATGTTGCCCACACGGTCGCGCGAACAGCTGCAGGCAAAACTGGGGGTGGCGGGTTCAAACCGGGTAACCTGCTCTTCCCAGAAAAGGCGGCGCAGGATCGTGTCGGCATCGAGGGTTAAAAGCTCTTCGCGTTTGAGCGTGCCGGCCAGCATGGCAATGCGTTTGTAGTCTTCATTGACGCCGATCTGGTCTTCATTGGCGTCCCGGTCGATCTGGCCTTCAAGGTTCCCCTGGCCTTTGACCGGCAGCCGCTGGATCAGCAGACCGGTAGCCACCTTGCCGTCGGCTGCAAGAATCAGCTTGGTGTCGAGCTGCTCACTTTGCAGCATGTAATGCTCAAGCACTTCCGCCAGGTTCTCAATCTTCTCGCGCTGGTCGCCAAAAAGCGGCACCACACCCTGGTAGGCCTGCTGCCCCGGCAGCTTGTCCTTGGGGTCCAGCGTGATCGCGCAGCGGCCCTGATTGCTTACGTTGACCAGCTGGCTCAGTGAGCTGCCCGCATCGACCGTACCCGTCACCGTGGYGGTGGCGCGCAAGCTCAGGTCGGGCTGCACTTCGGCCACGGCCAGCTTGACCGGGCCGTCGCCGAAGATTTGAAGAATCAGCGCACCGTTGAACTTGATGTTGCTCTGCATCAGCGCACCTGCGGCGGTCATTTCTCCCAGCAGCTGCATGACCTCGGCCGGGTAGCCGCCGGCCGCCTGTCTGCGTTTGAGGATTTCCTGCCAGGAATCGGTCAGGCGRACCAGCATGCCGCGAACCGGCAGGCCTTCAAAGATGAATTTATGCAACTCAGACATTAAACAGGCCCCCACGGTCGCTCACTTCGTGTAGCTCCCTGCCCCCCGAGGGGGCCGCTGCGCCTGCGGCCCGGCGAAGCCGGTTCCGCGGCCCCTGCTTGAAGGGGAGCCCTGACGTTAACGCTCTGCATGTATTTGGTGGTTTGGTCATTGGGTGTTCAGGCGATTTTCTTGAGTCCGGCCTTGTAGCGCTGGGCATTCTCTATATAGTGCTTCGCGATCATTTTTAAACCCTCGATCTGCTCGGGGGAAAGCTGCCTCACCGCCTTGGCGGGGCTGCCGATGATCAGGGAGCCGTCCGGGAATTCCTTGCCTTCGGTGACCACGGAGCCCGCGCCTACCAGGCAGTTCTTGCCGATCTTCGCGTGATTGAGCACCACCGCCTGGATGCCGATCAGCGAGCCATCGCCGATGGTGCAGCCGTGCAGCATGACCTGGTGGCCGACCGTGACGTCTTCGCCGAGGGTGAGGGGCACGCCCATGTCGGCATGCAGCACGCTGTTGTCCTGGACATTGGTACCCCGGCCTACCGTGATGGTTTCGGTGTCGCCCCGGATCACCACGCCAAACCAGACGCTGCAGTCTTCGCCAAGCCGCACATCGCCAATCACCTGGGCGTTGTCGGCCACCCAGGCAGATGCAGGAACGGTGGGGGTCAGCTTGTCCAATTGGTAAATAGCCATGCGTTCTCACTCAAAATTAAAGCCAAAGGCCACAGGCAGGAAAGAGCGCGGCAGCCATGTACTGATTGTAAGGAGGCCTCCCCCTGCCATCCAGCACAAGCCGCCGGCAGCCAATCCAGACATCCCCGAGGTATCAACGACAATGGATTCATGACGGACCTACCGGCCCCTGCAGAACTGCGCCAGCAAGCGCTGCAGGCCCTGCTCGCCACAAATCCGGAACAAAAAGTGCTCCTGACCCAACAGGCACACGCGCAAGCAGCTACTGTTTTGATAGCAACGGAGCTGGTGATTCCCGCGGTGCCTAGCTTGCCCGGGTGCCCGGAACGGCCGGAACTGCGGTCCCACCTCGACGTCCCCAAGCGCTCACCGTTCACTCACGAAGGATTGGCGGCCCTGCTCCATGCCGTCACCCATATTGAGTTCAACGCGATCAACCTCGCCCTGGACGCCATCTGGCGTTTTGCCGGCATGCCGCGGGCCTACTACCTGGACTGGCTGCAGGTGGCGGCCGAAGAAGCCCACCATTTCAGCCTGCTGCGCGCCCATCTCCAGGCCATGGGTTACGACTACGGCGATTTCCCCGCACACACGGGCCTGTGGGACATGACCGCCAAAACCGAAGGCGATGTGCTCGCGCGCATGGCGCTGGTGCCACGCACCCTGGAGGCCCGCGGCCTGGACGCCACCCCGCCCATGCAGGCGAAACTGCGCAAGGTCGGTTCTCCCGAAGCGCTTCGGGCCGTCGACATCCTGGACATCATCCTCGCCGACGAGATCGGCCACGTCGCCATCGGCAACCACTGGTATCGCCACCTGTGCGCCCAGCGGGGGCTGGACCCGGTGGCGACCTATCCGGTGCTAGCCAGGCAGTATGGGGCGCCTCGCCTGAAGGGCCCGCTGAACCTGGACGCCCGCCGGCGGGCTGGTTTTGACGAGGTGGAACTGGCGCTTCTGGTCTAGGAACAGACGCCAGGACGCGGCGAATTCCTACACATACAGTCACGGCAGGGATTTTCGAACAGCGCTAGACTGCAAAACTCTTGAAAAGGAGTTTGCGCATGATCCGGCATCTCGTCCCAGACATCCCTTCGCAAATGCCGGGCTTGCCCGCGGACATCGCCTTGCAGCTGCCGCAGGGCCAGCGTCTCGGAGAGCCCAACGCCCCCGTCAAGCTCGCGTTTTCGCACTGGTCCTCCATCGCCCGCCTCAAGGCCGGCCAGATCGGCGCCCTGGCAGAGGACTACGTCGAAGGCAAGCTTCAACTGGAAGGCGCCATGCGCGACGTGATGCGCGCCGTCACCAAGCTGCTTCCCGGCAACCCGGTGCAAAGCGACACAGGCTGGTGGTCCGGCCTGCTGCACCGCGCCAAGTCCCTGGCCGCCCACACCCAAAGCCGGGATGCAGCGCAAATCCAGTTCCACTATGACGTGTCCGATGCCTTCTATGCGCTCTGGCTCGACCCCCGACGGGTGTATTCATGCGCCTACTACAGCGACAACGCCATGACATTGGCCCAGGYCCAGGAAGCCAAGCTCGACCATATCTGCCGCAAGCTCATGCTCAAGCCCGGTGAACGGTTTCTTGATATTGGCGCCGGCTGGGGCGGCTTGCTGCTGTGGGCCGCTGAGCACTACGGCGTGGACGCCACCGGCATCACGCTGTCGAAAAATCAGCATGCGCATGTGCAGCGCCTGATCGAGGAAAAAGGCCTGGGCGGGCGCGTGCGAATGGAGCTACGCGACTACCGCGACATGCCGGAGGATCAGCCCTTTGACAAGGTGTCCTCCGTGGGCATGTTTGAGCACGTGGGCCACGCCAACATGACCGGCTACTTCCAGAAAATCATGCGCCTGCTGGCACCGGGCGGGCTGGTCATGAACCACGGCATCACCGCCGGCGGCCTGGAAAACCGCCAGCTCGGCGCCGGCATGGGTGACTTCATCGAAAAGTACATCTTCCCGGGCGGCGAGCTGATGCATGTCAGCGCCGTACTGGAGCATATGTCACGCGCGGGCCTGGAGATGGTGGACACCGAAAACCTGCGCCCGCACTATGCCCGCACGCTGTGGAACTGGTCAGACGCGCTGGAAGCCAAGCTGGACGAGGCGCGCCAGGTGCTGGTTGCGGATGGCGGCGCCGAGCGCGCCGAGAAGACGCTCCGGGCTTATCGTCTTTACCTGGCGGGCAGTGCGATGAGTTTTGAGCAGGGCTGGATTTCGCTGCACCAGATGCTGGCGGCGCGGCCCTCGGGCGATGTGCACAACACCGCCGTCACCGGCGCCCAATCAAGCTATCCCTTCAGCCGAAACTATATGTACAGCGCCGCCCCTTGAGGGCTCCACCGCTCAACCTCGAGGGTGATGCTGCGCATGCAGCGCCTTCAGCCGTTCACGTGCCACGTGGGTATAAATCGTGGTGGTGGAAATATCGGCATGCCCCAGCAGCATCTGCACCGCGCGCAAATCGGCGCCGTGGTTCAGCAGGTGTGTGGCAAACGCGTGGCGCAAAGTGTGGGGTGACAGCGGCGAGTTGATGCCGGCAAGCCGTGCATATTTTTTCACCAGCATCCAGAACATCACGCGGCTCATGCCCTTGCCATGGCCGGTGACAAACAGGTCGTCGGTCTGTTGCCCGCCCAGGATGGCCGGACGGGCGTCCGCCAGGTATTTCACAATCCATTCCCGCGCCACCTGGCCGAAGGGCACCAGCCGTTCCTTGCTGCCTTTGCCCATGACGCGAAGCACCCCTTCGTTCAGTCCCAGGTGAAATGTCTTGAGGCCCACCAGCTCGCTCACACGCAGGCCGCTGGCGTACAGCAGCTCCAGCATGGCGCGGTCGCGCTGGCCCAGCGGCGTGTCGTCGTCGGGTGCGGCCAGCAGTGCTTCAACCTGGGCTTCGCTCATGACTTTGGGCACCCGAAGCGCCTGCTTTGCCGACTGGAGTTTGAGCGTCGGATCTGCAGCAATCAGGTGTTCGCGCAATGCCCAGCGAAAGTAGCGCTTGAACACCGTCAGGCGCCGGTTGGCGGATGTTGCCTTGGTCGCAGCGTGCCGGGCCGAAAAGTAGCTGTTGAGGTCGGCCTCCGCCGTCTCGTCAAGTCTTCGCCCTCCCTGCTCCCTGGCAGCCAGCCAACCGGCGTAGAGCGACAGGTCGCGGCGGTAAGCCGCCAGCGTGTTTTTGGACAGCCCGTCTTCCAGCCACAAGGCGTCAATAAACCCATCAATACTGGACTGGCTTTCTGGCTGCATGGGGTGACCATAACAAAAAAGCCGCCGCACATTTGAATGCACGGCGGCTTACGGGTAGCTTCACATCCGGTCGTGCCGGATTCCCAGCCTTATTCGAGCTTGAGCTTGGCCGAATCGACCACCTTTTTATAGACATCAAATTCGGCCTTGATCTGCGCCGTGAACTGCTCAGGCGTATTCGCAATGATCAGGGAGCCGGTGTCTTCGATCCGTTTGCGTATCGCCGGGTCTTCCAGCGACTTCTTCACGCCGGCGCTGACCTTGTCGACCACGTCCTTTGGCAAACCCTTCGGGCCGATGATGCCGTAATAGGCCATGCGGTTCACAGGTTCCAGGCCGACTTCCTTGAAGGTGGGCACATCCGGCAGCACGGCCAGGCGCTGGGGCGCGGCCACCACAATGGGGATCAGGCGTTTTTGCTGGATGAATGGCAGGGCCGACGGCAGGTTGTCAAAAATCATGGGCACCTGCCCCGCCACCGTGTCGTTCAGGGCCGGACCTGCACCGCGGTAGGGAATGTGCGTCACGAAGGTGCCCGACATGCTCTTGAAGAGCTCCATCTGCAGGTGACCGATGCCGCCGGTGCCCGAGGATGAATAGGAATACTTGCCGGGGTTCTTTTTGAGCTCAGCCACAAACTCCTTGTAGTTGCGCGCCGGAAAGCTCGGGTGAACCGCAATGATGTTGGGCGTTGCCGCAATATTGATGATGGGCGTGAAGTCCGTCAGCGTGTTGTACGGGATCTTGGGGTTGATGGCGGGATTGGCCGCGGTGGTGGACACCGTGGCCACACCCAGCGCATAGCCATCGGGAACGGCGCGCGATGTCTCGAGTGCGCCCACCACGCCGCCGCCGCCGGCCCGGTTTTCGACGATCACGCTCTGGCCCAAGGCCTTGCCCAGGGGCTCGGAGATGACGCGGGCGACGATATCAGTGGTGCCACCGGGTGCAAACGGCACCACGAGCTTGACCACCTTGTTGGGATAACCCTGTGCCAATGCGGGGCCTGCGGCGGTGCCCAGCGCAAGCGCGGACACCACGGAATAGGCAAACAGATAACGACGTTGCATGTTCAGTCCTTCAATAAAACAGCAGAAATGGTAATCGCAACATTCATGCCCCGCAGTTGTGGATTACGCATAAGGGCAAACCCGGGGGGATTGCGGTTATTCTCGGCGAGTGAACTACGCGCAGCTTCTTTTTCCCGACTTTTCCCTCATTGTTTGCGGCTACCTTGTCTGCCGCTACACCGCCCTCAACCGCACCGTATGGGAACAGGTGGAGAGCCTGGTTTATTACTTTTTGTTTCCGGTCCTGCTTTTTCATTCAATCGTCAAAAGCCCGCTGGACCTGGGCGCCGCCTCCAGCCTCATCAGCGCCGGTATCCTGCTGGGGGTTGCCGGTATTGCGATGGCCTACAGCCTGCCGCACCTGCCATGGCTGGGCAGGCACATCGACTCGCGTGAGCACGCCGCCAGCGCGCAAGTGGCATTTCGCTTCAACTCCTTCATTGCGCTGGCCCTGGCCGACCGGCTGGCGGGCAGCCAGGGCCTGCAGCTGATCGCCGTGCTGATTGGTGTGTGCGTGCCGCTTTTCAACGTGGCGGCGGTGTGGCCCATGGCGCGGCATGCCCAGCGCGGTTTCATGGGCGAGCTGGTGCGCAATCCGCTGATCCTTGCCACGGCCACAGGCCTGGTGGCCAACCTGCTCGGCTTTACCCTGCCTGTCTGGCTCGAACCCACGGTGACCCGCATCGGAGCCGCCTCGCTGGCACTGGGCCTGATGGCGGCAGGCGCCGGCATGCAGTTCGGCCACCTGTCGCAAGCCAAAACGCTGGCAGTGGCCGTGCTGTCGATACGGCACCTGTTGATGCCGGTCATGGCCCTGGGCCTGTGTAAAGCCTTCGGGCTGTCGCCGGTGCAAAGCACCATCCTGTTGGCGTTTTCTGCCCTGCCGACGGCTTCCAGCGCGTACGTGCTGGCGGCGCGCATGGGGTACAACGGGGGTTACGTGGCGGGTTTGGTGACGCTGTCCACCATCCTGGGCGTAGTCAGCCTGCCGTTTGCGCTGGGTGTTCTGCGTTAGGGAGAAGCCGGCAAATTGCTATTGATTTAATAGCTGCTTGCGCACACCCTTAAAGGGCTGCAGGCCAATTTCATTCAAATTTATTGACCGAGGGCCCAAGCCACATGTTCCCGCACCAGCTCGCTGGGAGAAGCGGCATGCATTTGCAGGGCTTCGCGCAGGGGCGTTCCCGCCTCAGGATCGAGCACCCGCAGGGCATTGCCCATGGCCACCGCAATATTGCGCAGCCAGCGTTCATGGCCTATACGGCGTATCGGGCTGCCTTCGGTGAATCGCAAAAAATCCGCCTCCGTCCAGCCGACCAGAGTGACGAGTTGCTGCCCGGTCAAGCTGCTGCGCTCGTCAAAGTCGGGCAAGGCGCTACGCTGGGCGAACTTGTTCCACGGGCAGACCAGCTGGCAGTCGTCGCAGCCATAAATCCGGTTACCCATCAGCGGACGAAGCTCCAGCGGGATCGGGCCCACGTGTTCGATGGTGAGGTAAGAGATGCAACGCCGCGCATCAAGTTTGTGGGGCGCGATGATCGCCTGCGTGGGGCATACGTCAATGCAGGCCTGGCAAGTGCCGCAGTGCGGCGTCACCGGCTCGCTGGGCGGCAGGGCAATGTCGACGTAGATTTCCCCCAGGAAGAACATGGAGCCCGCTTCCCGGTTGAGCAGCAAGGTGTGTTTGCCACGCCAGCCCTGGCCGCTGCGGGCTGCCAGTTCGGCCTCCAGCACAGGCGCAGAGTCGGTGAAAGCCCGATGGCCGAGCTGGCCGACGTGGCCGGAGATGCGTTCGCTGAGCTTTTGCAGGCGGGTGCGCATGATCTTGTGATAGTCGCGGCCACGTGCATACACCGATACGATCCCTTCCGCAGGCCGCTCAAGCCGGCTGAACTCCAGGGCCTGCCATTCGCCTGGGGCGGCAGCCGTCGATGCGGGCAGATAGTCCATGCGTGCCGTGATGACGCTGATGGTGCCCGGAATCAGCTCGGCCGGCCGGGCCCGTTTGAGCCCGTGCGCCGCCATGTAATGCATGTCACCATGGAAGCCTGCAGCGAGCCAGGCTGATAATCCAGGCTCGGCCGACGATAAATCCACACCGGCCACGCCAATTTGCGAAAATCCAAGCTCGCGCGCCCAAGTTTGAATTTGAGAAACGAATTGATGACTGTTCAAAGAATTGCTGGCGGGCACCCGCTGATTGTAAAAAACATTGCCTGGCAGGACGAAGCGGCCACGGCAGCCTTCGCGCAGACACTGGCGCGGCATCCCTCCATCGTGCGCGCACTGGTCGAACTGCAGGGCGACCTGGGCGCCGGCAAAACGACCTTCGTGCGTCACCTGTTGCAGAGCCTGGGCGTCGAGGGCCGCATCAAAAGCCCGACATATGCGGTGGTTGAGCCCTACACCCTGCCCGCGTCCAGCCGGCACGCCGGCCTGAACATCTGGCACTTCGACTTCTACCGTTTTAACGATCCCCGCGAATGGGAAGAAGCCGGATTCCGCGACATCTTTGCCAGCCCGGGCCTCAAGCTCGTCGAATGGCCCGAGAACGCCGGCCCGCATCTGCCGCAGCCCGACCTGCTGCTGCAGCTGGAAGTCCTGCCTGATGAAACGCGTGCCGTCACCCTGACAGCCCACACGCCCACGGGCGTGGAGCTGCTGGCATGAAGCGCCGGACCCTGAACCGCCGCAGCGCCCTGCAACTGGGCAGCTTGGTGCTTCTGCTGGGTGTGCAGCACATCGCGCGCGGCGCAACCATCGTGGCGGTACGTGTCTGGCCGTCCAAAGACTACACGCGGCTCACCATCGAGTCCGACGGCGAAATCAAGGCAAAACAATTTTTCGTCGCCGACCCGCCGCGCCTTGCCGTCGACATGGAAGGCATAGACCTGATTCCCGCGCTGCGCGAACTGGTCGCCAAGGTGAAATCCGACGACCCGAATATCTCGGGCATACGCGTGGGGCAAAACGCCCCTGGCGTGGTGCGGCTGGTGATAGACCTCAAGYAGCCCATACAGCCGCAGGTGTTCACGCTGCCGCCTGTGGCCGCCTACCAGTACCGGCTGGTGTTTGACTTGTACCCGACGCAGGTCGCCGACCCGCTCGAAGCCCTGATTGCCGAGAAGCTCGCCGACAGGCAACCAGGCGCAACGCCCGCGCCTGCCAATGACCCTATTGCCGACCTGATCGCACGGCAGTCGGGCAAGCAGGCCGACGGCAAGCCACCGCCGGCAGTCGTCGCGGAAAAAGACAAGGACAAGACCCACGGGCCAACGACCGGCCCTGCCACCCCCGGCGGCGCCAAGACCTCGCCCGAAGCGGCCGTCATTGCGAAGAACAAGACCGACCGCCTCGTCATCGTCGCGCTGGACCCGGGCCATGGCGGAGAAGACCCCGGTGCCGTCGGCCCCGGCGGCACGCGCGAGAAAGACGTGGTGCTGCAGATCGCGCACCGCCTGCGCGACCGCATCAACCAGCAGCCCAATATGCGCGCCTACCTCACGCGCGATGCCGACTTCTTTGTGCCGCTGCATGTGCGCGTGCAAAAGGCGCGTCGCGTGCAGGCCGACCTCTTTATCAGCATCCACGCCGACGCATTTTTTACGGCGCGTCCACAGGGCGCCAGCGTGTTCGCGCTCAGCGAAAAAGGCGCGTCCAGCAGCGCCGCGCGCTGGATCGCCGACAAGGAAAACTCGGCCGACCTGGTGGGCGGCATCAACGTCAAGGCCAAGGACGCCCAGGTACAGAAAGCTCTGCTCGACATGAGCACCACGGCGCAGATCAACGACAGCCTGAAGCTCGGCAGCGCCATGCTGGGCGAGATCGGTAATGTCGGCAAGCTGCACAAACCGAAAGTCGAGCAAGCCGGCTTCGCTGTCCTGAAAGCGCCTGACATTCCCAGTGTGCTGGTGGAGACCGCCTTTATCAGCAACCCCGACGAAGAAGCCAAACTGCGCAGCGACGAATACCAGGTACAGCTGGCCGACGCCTTGATGCGCGGCATCACGCGCTACTTCGCGCGCAACCCGCCACTGGCGCGCAACCGCGCCGTTTAAGCACCGCATCGGCGCACATTGATGCGCCGAAAATTACCACCAAAGACCGCGGCAAGCCGACATGCCGCGGCAACTTTCTCCTACAACCTCCAAATATCCGTCCCCCTACAGTGAAATCACAGGCAAGGTCAGGACTTCACGATGTGAATACCCCAGCAAGAGCCTGAAACTCTGAGCAAAGGTGGACAAGATGAATACGAAATTGATGATGTCAGCAGTAGCAGCGGCGGCACTGATCGGCCTGGGTGGTTGCAGCACCAGCCCGACCAATGCACAGATAGGCACCGGTGTTGGTGCAGTCGCAGGTGGTGTCGTGGGCAATGCCGTTTTCGGCAGCACCCTGGGTACCGTAGGCGGCGCAGCAGCGGGCGCCCTGATCGGTAATGAAGTCGGGAAGAGGCGCTAGAAGAAACGCCAGACAACGCGGGCTCGGCACCTGCCGGGTGGGTACCGATTGCGCCGGCTATTTCTATTCCCTCTATACCGGATAGATCAGCGAGTTGAGGATCATCTCGCTGTCATACACACAAAGACGGCTCCTGAATTTCAGGACGCCGTCTTTTTTGATGATCTCGTCGATATAACGCCCGACGTTGTAGACCTCGCTCACCCCACCCGGCTTGGTGCGAAACACCGCGTAGTTGGCCTCGGCCTTGACGACATCGCCTTCTTCCGAGAGGATGCGCGCCGGGCTGACGATGTGGCGCATGTAGTAAGGCCCGTGATAGATCGTCTGCGTGACGCCATACACCCGATCCTTCATCATGCCCCGGCTTTCCAGCGCCATCAGGGCCAGCGGCAGGCCGCGGTCAAAATTCTCGCGGGCCTGCACCTTGTAATTGCCCTCCTCCACAAAGAATTCCGGCCACGCATCAAACCGCTTTTCGTCCAGCGCCGCCGCGTAGGCTGCGTTGAGCTGGTCCACCTCCAGTTGCAGCATCAGGCGCTGCAGTCCCTGTTCACTCGCCGTCATAGACCCATGACTTTCTTCCAGTAGGCATACATGCTGCGGATCAGGGTTTCGGTGACCATGTGCTCCGTCATCTCGGTGCCGGTGCCGCCCAGCTCGCACAGTGTTGAGCCGGTGTCGCAGGCCTGTGCAAAGCCGGCCTGGCTGAACTCGATCACTTCACCGTCATCCGCACTGACGAAACCGGCCGGTCCGAACAGGTTGGCCTGGCGCAGGCGGCGCTGCGTCATTTCGGGTGTGTCGTCGGCAAAGCCGAAGTGCGTCCAGATGAAATCAAACTCACCCTCCCCACGCGGCACGATGTGGCGTGTGCTCAGCGAATTGACCTGCTGCTGGATGATCAGGCTGGGAAACAGCGTGATCATGGTCACGGTGGGCGTGATGTCGCCGCCCGGGCTGGATGGGTCGGGCATCTTCCACCAAGGCTCGGGCACCACGTCCAGCAGGCGGTCGTCATGCAGGGCCATGTTGGCCTTGAACGAGGTCACGCCTTCGGTCACGGCGTCGTTCTGCCCACCCTCGTTGCGGCGCGAAATCATCACGGCATGGCGGCCCTCGCCGTCCATCACCATGCGGCTTTTCTGATCGGCACGCCAAAGGCCGAAGGTCACAAACCACGTGTGCAGCAGGCCGGGGTGGTAAGGGTCCTTGATGTTTTCCATCATCAGCTTCCAGTTGCCCGGAATGCGCTGGCGGTTGTAGCCCAGCAGCGTCAGCTTGCGCGCTCCGTCGGGGCCTTTGAAGATGCGGTCCAGCCACGGCGTGATCTGCGGGCCGAGATAGTCTTCCAGCGGTTCGGTGTCATCGCTGAAAGTGGCAAACACCAGGCCGTGCAGCACTGCGACTCGCAACTTGGTCAGCCCATGGTCCTTGAGATCGAACCCTTCGGGCATGCCGCCGTTGACGCAATCCCCCTCTTTCACGCCGTCCTTGAAAGGCAGCCCCGCCAGGTCGCCATTGAGCTTGTAGGTCCACTGGTGATACGGGCAGACAAAGCTGCGCGCATTGCCCTGCGGGTTCTGGCAAAAGCGCACGCCGCGGTGGGCGCAACGGTTTTCAACAACGCGTATGCCGTGGTCGGTGGCACGGTCTTTGGGTGCGATGCGATCCCGCAC
>NZ_JBFUGX010000017.1:0-17420 GCF_056402675.1 Polaromonas sp. P3_C2
GCCTACCAGCGGTCGGAGCGCAGCTGCAGATCCCAAACACCCTTGCGGATCGAGTAAACGCCGACCACGCCGTAACGCTGCTCGCCCACCGAGTCCCACTTCATGGAGCCGGTAATCGGCGCGTAGCCGTCAAAGGTGCGCAGGGTTTCGGTGATCTTTTCAGGCTTGACCGAGTTGGCGCGCCGCATGGCGCCGGCCAGGATGTACATCGCGTCGTAGGTGTAGTGGCCGCCGTAAGCCGGCTCCCTTTTGAAGGTTTCCTGGTACTTGCTCAGGAAGGCCTTGCCGTTGACGAATTCCTTGGCGTCCAGGATGGGCGAAGTAGCGTAGATTCCCTTGACTGTGTCGCTGCCCTTGAGCATGTCGGTCGTCTTGATGGTGTCGCCGCCCAGGATGCTGATCTGCTGGTTGTAGTCGATCTTCTTGAGGGCATCAATCAGCGCGAGGATCTGGAAGTCGCCTTGCGTGGACACGACCACTTCGACATTGCCGTCCTTGATCTTGCCGGCCAGCTCGTCAAACTTGGTGGTCTTGTCGTCGGATGAATAGGTGACCACTACTGCCTTGCCGGCTTTCTTCAGCTCGACGGCCGCACCGGCGGCCAGGCCCTTGCCGTAGGTGGTGCCGTCATCGACGATGGCGAACTTGCTGGCGCTGAGCTGGTTGGCGGCAAAGGAGCCGATCGCGCGGGCCTGCAGGTTGTCGTTGGCGACCAGGCGGAAGGTGGTGGCCAGGCCCAGCTCGGTGAACTTGGGGTTGGTCGAGATGGCCAGCTGGGGAATGTTTTTGGCGGCATAGACCGGTGCGGCCGGGATGCTGACGCCCGAATTGAGGTTGCCGATCACGGCGACCACGCCGGCGTCGACGAGCTGCTGCGCGACTTCCACACCGGTTTTTGGATCAGACCGGTCGTCCATGGCCACGATTTCAATCTTGACCGTCTTGCCCTTGATCTGGAAGCCCTCCTTGTTGATCTCGTCCACGGCCATCTTCACGCCGTTGTGCAAGTCCTGGCCGAGCGCGGCGAGGTTTCCCGACAGGGGCTGGGCAACACCGATCTTGATGGTGTCTGGCGGGTTGTCACAGCCCGAGAGCAGGGCGCCGGCTACGGCAATGGCGGTCAGGCCGACCAGGGTATGGCGGCGGGATGCGAAGCTGTTCATCGTGAGAACCTTGGTGGTAATGTTGGTGTAACTGAATGTATATTTCACCTTCATGAAGCGGTAGTAGGGTTCACCCATCAGCGAATGAATGTACGAGTAGATAAGTTTTACTAATGATTCTTATTGGTTCGTTTCTGACTCAAAAATGCACCTGAAAGGCTCATTTTGGTTCACTTCGATGCGTGATCGCCAGGCGTGCCTGTGGCCCGTCTCACAAACCCATCGCCGGGGAATTCAGGGAAGCAGGTGCCTGCGCAGGAAGCTGCTGATCTTCTGGTCCACCTGGGGAAGCTCGCTGCGGTCAAAGCCGGGCGGGTCCAGCAGCAGGTCTTTGGCCAGGGCTGACATGGCATCGGCCGGTGGCGGCGGCGACAGCAGCGCACCGTGGCCGCCGGTGGGCAGGTCGGCCAGGTGTTCGCAGCGCTTGCAGGCCGCAAGCACCACGTCGCTGTGAAAACGGGGCACCAGCCAGCGGTCTTGCCGGGCGGTCACCAGTCCGAGCGGCACGGGCGGTGCGGCCAGCGAGGCCATGTCGAAATCGGCGGCCAGCGGAACGCCGGCAACCACGGCGCGAATGCGCGGATCGGTGTGGGTTTGCCAGCCTGCGTCGCTGAATCTTTGGCGGATCACTGCCAGCGCCACCGATTTTTTCAGGCCGTCCAGCATGCCCCCCGTGAGCCGGGTGGTCAGCCCGACGCAGGTGTGAAAGTCCTCGGCAATGTTGGCCTCGCAATGCCGGGCCAGCAGCGCCGGGGACCAGCGGCCGCCGGCGAGCGTCAGGGCGGTATGGCCGCCGGCCGACATGCCGTACATGCCGACCTTGTCCAGCGACAGGAGCGGTGCAAGGCGCTGGTCACGCGCTACCGCGTCAATGGCGCGGGAGACCTCGGCGGGCCGCTGCTTCCAGCTGTCGGGTCCGGGGGTAGACGGGTCCATGGCGTTGTCGCCGCGGTGCAGGGGAAACGCAACGACGAAGCCGTCTTCGACCAGGCGGCGCGCCAGGTCGGTGTACGTCCAGGGCGAGCCGCCCGAGCCGTGCGAGATCACCACGAGGCGCGTGTTGCCGCGCACGGGTTGGCCACCGCGATCAAGTTTGAGGGAATAGGAGCCGAACTGGGCCTGCCGGTCTTCACCGGCGGAAGGGTAAAAAACGCTGACGGGGCCATCGTCCTGCAGGCCGGGCAGTTCGGTGAATCCCATGCCGGCCTGCACGCAGGTGGCGGCGAGCAGCAACAGGCCGCTCAGGACATAACGGTGYATGGGTGTTCCTTCGTTTTCTGGGCGCCCGGGTGGGGCATTGTGTGCGTCTGAGGGATTTTCACCGGACTCCGTGCACGGACCGTCCTGCCACGGGCTCGTCAAAAAATGCTGCAGCTTTTCCGGGCGATGTGGAAAGTCACAGCAGGCCGAGCTGCGCCCACAGCATCTTGCCCAGGTAGCGGTCGGGCATCAGCGTGAACACGCCTGCCACCAGGCATGCGCCAATGTAGAGGGACTGCATGGCGCGGCGGTGGCCCGCAATGTTGCCGCGGCTCAAATGCCAGAACGCGCCGGTCAGGCTGAGCAGTGTGAAGGGCACCAGCAGGTGGATGGGTGTGTAGCCGGCGATATTGGGATAGTCATAGTCGCGGATGAAAACTGCCGTCGCGGCGGTGACCAGCATCATCGTCACGAAGGCATAACCAAAAGCCCGGTGCAGCTTGGGCCGCTGCAAGCGCCCTTTACGCGCCCACAGCGCGACGGGCCCAATGACGATGGCGGTGCTGGCAGCAAACAGATGAATGGCGATCAGCGGTGTCAGTTGCATGGCTGTGGCGACTGGCGGAAGGGGTAACAAATTGTGCACAGAAATACCACCCCTGTCCAGACTCACTGCGTGTAGCCTGTTCTCCCCTCAAGGAGACGGCGCCTGGGGCCGGCAAAGCCGGACCCTCGGCCCCCACTGGTGGAATACCTCCACCACTTGTTGCACCCACAGAATTCTCCAACCCAGCATGAGCCGCGGAACCGGCTTTGCCGGGCCGCAGGCACAGTCCCCTGCAAGGGGAAAAGGGCTACACGGAGTGAGCCCGATAGGGGTGTGCCAATTCTCGGCTTTGCCGGGCCGCAGGCGCAGCGGCCCCCTTGGGGGGCAGGGAGCTACACGAAGTGAGCGACCGTGGGGGCCATAATCTTTCATTTTCTGGAGACCGCGTGGATATTGCACTGTTGATCAAAGCCGCCGTCATGGGCATCGTCGAGGGCCTGACTGAATTCCTGCCGATCTCCTCGACAGGGCACCTGATATTGGCCGGTGCGCTGCTGGGATTTGACGATGAAAAAGCCAAGGTGTTTGATATCGCGATCCAGACTGGCGCCATTTTTGCGGTGATCCTGGTGTACTGGCAGAAGATCCGCGCGACCGCCGTAGCCCTGCCGACCGAGAAACAGGCGCAACAGTTTGTGCTCAATGTGCTGGTGGCTTTTGTGCCCGCCGTGGTGCTGGGCCTGCTGTTCGGCAAAGCCATCAAGGCCCATCTTTTCACGCCCGTGGTGGTGGCCAGCACTTTCATCATCGGCGGCTTCATCATCCTCTGGGCCGAAAAGCGGCAGCAAAAGAACACCGCGGCTGCGCGCATCCAGGAGGTGGAGGACATGACCGTGATGGACGCGGTGAAGGTCGGCCTGGTGCAATGCCTGGCGATGATTCCCGGCACCAGCCGAAGCGGTGCGACCATCATCGGCGGCATGCTGCTGGGGCTGTCGCGCAAGGCCGCGACCGACTTCTCGTTTTTCCTGGCCATGCCGACGCTGATTGGCGCCGGCGCCTACAGCCTGTACAAGGAGCGGGCGCTGCTGTCTGCTGCCGACATGCCCATGTTTGCGGTAGGCCTGGTGTTTTCGTTTTTCAGCGCCTGGCTTTGCGTACGCTGGCTGCTGCGCTACATCTCGACCAACAGCTTTGTGCCGTTTGCCTGGTACCGCATCGCGTTCGGCATTGTGGTGCTGGCCACGGCGTGGAGCGGGCTGGTGGTTTGGGCGGCGTAAAAAACTGAGCGTCCGGTAAAAGAGACGCAGGGGAGGGGACTGCCATGACCTGGCTTCGGTATTTTTCTGTTCTTCTTTGGGGCTTGCTGCTGGCACAGCTGTCGCATGCGAGTGGCCCGGTATTTATCCCGTCGCAGGACGGCAAGCTGCAGATTCCCGGCTACTGGTTCGACACCGGCGACAAGGATCCGCGGCCCGTCATCATCGGCCTGCATGGCTGCGGCGGCGGGCTCGACAGTAAAGGCAATTTTGCCGAGCGGCTCTTCCGGTATGGCGGGTACTTCAACGCGGAGCGCATGCATTTCCTCGCGCTGGACAGCTTCACCCCGCGTGGCCAGAAATCGATTTGCGAGACACCCAACAAGCTCCGCACCATTCACGAAAGCGATCGCCGCGAGGACGTGTTCGCCGCCATCGACTGGCTGGTGAAGCAGCCGTCTGTGGATGCTTCGCGCATTGTGGTCCTGGGCTGGTCGCATGGCGCGCAGACGGTGCTCAGCACTATCGACGCCACAGACAAATACGTGCAGGCACAGAAGATGCAGCCGCGCGCCGCCGTGGCTTTTTACCCTGGCTGCCTGCTGAACAACAGGATGTGGAACTATGAAGTCCATGTGCCGCTCCTGATCATGATCGGCGAGCTCGACGACTGGACACTGGCCCCGGAGTGCGTCACCCTGCATGGGCGCCTGCAAAAGAACAAAGCCAATTCGCCGGTGGAACTGACGGTTTACCCCGGCAGCTACCACGGCTTTGACGGCCCCGGGCCTGTCAAACAAATGGAAGGCCTGGGCAACACCAAAACCGGCAAGGCCACGGTGGGCGGCAACCCCGCAGCGCGGGAAGCATCACATGCGCGCATGTTCGAGTTTCTCTCGGCGCAGCTGGGCCAGCCCTTGCTGTTGTCGCACGCCCAGCGCTTCAAAGGGCATCACTACGTGGTGCCGCCGGCCTCCGGCTTTGCGGCGGCCGATGACACAGCGGCCGTGCCGCTCAGCGACGCCGGCAAGGCGCGTTATGCCCACTTCCGCAGCTTGCCGTCTCCCAAAGCCTTTGCCGTGACGGAGAAGGGCGGCTGGTACTTCAACGCCGGCGAGCCCGAAGCCATGGCGACGACCTTCCAGCAGTGTGCGAGGGCGAAATCGAAGTGCTGGCTGTATGCGGTAGACGATCAGGTGGTGTGGCAGCCCGATGCGGCGGCGCGGGCGGGTGAAGCGGGCCTGAAACGCGTGGGTGCGCCAGCCCGTTGAGCGATGCGTTGCCCAAGCTGCGATTGGCGTGACGTCTGACAAAAGCTGTCACATCCTGGTGTTACGCTGGATTTTTAAACTTCAGGCAGGGTCGCACCATGAGTATTCTCGGCAAAATTTTCGGCAAGATATTTCCCTCGCTGCAAACGCCCGATGCCGCGCCGCCGGTGGCTGCCGCTCCCGCTGACACGGCTCCCGCAGCGCCTGCCCCGGCGCCTGCAGCGCCGCCCATGCAGCAGGTGGATGTCGAAGCCCTGCTCAACGGCATGGCCAGCAAGAACCCGGAAAAACTCAACTGGAAGACCTCTATCGTCGACCTGATGAAGCTCCTGCACCTGGACAGCAGCCTGGGTGAGCGCAAGGAGCTGGCGAAGGAACTGGGTTACACGGGTGACATGAATGACAGCGCGACCATGAACATCTGGCTGCACAAGCAGGTCATGAACAAGCTGGCAGCCAACGGCGGCAAGGTACCCGCCGACCTGATGGATTAGCCCCGCGAAGGGACGAACGCTCAGGCGGACCTGAGCTTTTCCACTAGGGCTGTGTAGCCGGCCATCGCGTCTTCGCGGGTCATGCCCTTGCGCTGGGCCCAGGCATCGTATTTGGCGCGGCCTGTCACGTCCATCATGCCGGGGCGTTCGCCGGTCGCGTCCCCCAGCGTCGCCTGTTTGTACAAGGCATAGAGGCCCAGCAGGGCTTCGTTGTCAGGTGGTTGGGCCAGCGTCTTCACCGCAATGCCGGCGGCTTCAAAAGCGCGCTCGGYTTCGCTGGGCCCGGCAGGGGCCACAGGTTCACCAAAGTGCGCGTCTTCCAGCGCCACGTCATCAGGGAACCAGCGTGCATCGAGCAGCCGGCCCGAGCGCACCGCAAAGGCCAGCACACCTTGCGACATCAGGCCGCCGGCCGTGAGCGTAGCGGGCACCACCGCCACGCCGGCATTGAACACCGGCTGCCCGAATGCCGTGAACCGCACTGCAGCGGCCCACGGCAGCATGGCTTGCAGACCCTTGTTGCCGCGGTAAACGCCGCTGGCGCGGTTGGCGCCGGGCTGGAACCATGCCATGTCCGAAGCGCCCCTGGCAAAGATGCCGGTGAAGTCGCCGGCCTCCAGCGAGGTACGCAGCGCTTGCGCAAAGGCGATGAGTGCTTCGGGGCTCATCTTCGGGTCGTCTACCGCCATGCCCAGTGAGGCCGCGCTGCTGGCGCCGAAAAACTCCAGCACGTTGCGGGCAACCTGTTCGCGGTCGTTGTCGACGCAGATCATGTGATAGCTGTTTTCCAGCACCACCATGCGGGCTTTGGCGCCGCCTATCTGCTCGACCAGGTAGTTGGCCGAGCTCAGGCTGGTGAGTTCGTCCTCGCGTGCATGGATCACCAGGGTTTCGCTGGCCATGTCTTTCAGGCCGGTCATCACCCAGCCGCGAAGCCGGTCTACCTGCCGCACGCAGGCCAGCGGTACCCAGCGGTAATGAAAGGCTTCACCGCGCGCAAATTTGGCCTTGACGATGGCGCGCAGCTGTTCGTTCTTGATGCCGAAAGGGTCTTCTTCCTCGACCTTCATGCGTGCTGCAACGCCGGGCAGGTGGTACATCAGGTGGCGCAGCGGTGTGTACCAGGCGGTGGCCCACCCGTCGATGTAGATAGGCGGCGCCAGCGCGATCAGCTTGCCGCGCGTGTGCTTTTGCCGCTTGGCCAGCTCGGTGGCCAGCAGTGCGCCCATGCACATGCCCATGATGTGGAAGTTGTCGTGCTGCGCGGCCACCTCGTGGTATTTGGCGGTGACGGCATCCATCCACTGCTCAGCGGTCACGTTCACCAAATCCTCGGGCGTGGTGCCGTGGCCGGGCAGGGTCAGCGAATGGGTGACAAAACCGGCGTTTTTCAGCCGCTTGTGCATGGAGCCCAGATCGTATTGCGTGCCGCCCAGCCCGTGAATGAGGAAAACGGCCGGCGTCTTCTTGTCCACGGCCGGCGCTGGTGACTCGGCGGAAGCGGTGCTGGAAGTGTCCAGAGCCACGTCAGGCCTCGACTTCCAGCAGCGCTGCAACCTGTTCGACATTGCCGTCGGCGCCGCGCACACCCGACAGGCGCGCGTTCACGCTGGCCACGCGGCCGTCGCTCCAGCGCAGGGTGTTCTTCCACAGCACGTGGTCGCGCTGGCCCTGCGTCAGGTCGCGCCAGTCGGCTTGCAGTCCGGGCTGCTCTTGCGGGTCGGCGTGGGCGATGAAGTCCTGCACGGTCAGCAGTGCGTTGGCGTTGGTGCGCAGCAACTCGCTGGCACCTTCGCCCCATTCGGCAGCGCCCGTCCTGGCGTCAAAATTGGCGACCACCGTGCGGTTGGAGTCCAGCACCTGGCGGTAGCGGGTGCGCCAGTCCTGCGCCTGCGCCAGGGCCTGTGCGGCGGTGGCGCCCAGGGCATTGACCACGCCCACCAGCAGCGCCATCACGGCGACATAACCTTGTACCTCGATCACCGCTTCGCCGGGAAAGCCTTCCACTTCGGCGAAGGGGCCGCCGCCGGCGTTGGTCCAGGCGACCAGGGCCAGCGCGCCGATGAGCGTGGCCACCGTGGCGCCGCGTTCTTTCCAGAGGATGGCGGTCACCACCATGAAGGGCAGCGGCAGGTAGGTGAGGGTGGGGCCCAGCGATGCGCTGAACCGGTCGGACACATCGCTTGAAAAGATCAGCCCCGCCACCACAAAGAAAAGCAGGAAGGTGCCCGCGCCCGCCAGGAACTGGCTGGTGGCCATGCCGCCCGAGCGCTTGACCTTGAAGCCGGAAAACGCAGTGATGAGCGGCGCGATCAGCAAGATGCCGACAAAGGTGGTGCAGGTCCACACGCGCCATTCGGTCAGCAGGACAACGGGCTCCGGCAGGGCCCAGCTCCAGAGCATCACGCCGATGCTGGCACCCAGCGCGGAGGTCAGCAGTGCGCCCAGCAGCACGCCGGCGTAAGCCTTGCCCGGCTCCATGCCGCCGTCGGGCCCGGTGCTGCGCAGCAGGCGCGCCACCCAGGCGCCCAGGCTGGCGCAGAGGGCTTCGTTCAGGCCAAAAGCGATGGCAGGCAACACGGCCAGGCCGTCCAGCAAAGCCAGCGCGATGGCCGCCAGCGCGGCGCCCGCCAGTACGGCGGGGCGCTTGGGCGGCTTCACGGCCAGCAGCGCGCCAAAGGTGACGCCCGTGGCCAGCCAGACGGATGCGCTCAGCGTCATCGCGTCGCCCATGCTTTGGGACAGCACCGCTGCAACGGCCCAGGCTAGAAAGGTCACGGCAAGGGTGACGATAAAGGACAGGGCCATGAGAAACCTCCTCTGAGAATCGTTCTGATGCGCGGCACAGGGGCTGCCGGATGTGCTGGGCTAGTTTATCCAGTCTGTTGCGAATGTTGAACCGCAGTCTTGAGGGTAAGTCCCCGCGGCGTCAATATCGCTGAAATCTGCACTTTTAGGTGGTTTTTGGCCTTTTGGGAAATAGGGACGGGCGCTGGCAGCTATTGAATTGATAGCGGTTCCTTGAGGCCGGTTTGTGTTCCGACTGGGCGCTTTCGTCTAGGAGCTGCTGGCCGGGCAACCCCCGGCCAGCCGCCCTCAGCAGAGGGCGCACCGCCGGAAACAACAGCAGCCTACTCGAGGAAATTCCTCAAAGCCGCCTCAACCGCAGCCGCCGTTGCCAATGGCTTCTCCATCGGAAACAGATGACTCCCATCCAGCATCATGATCCGCCCCTTCGTCACCTTTTCGGTCATCGCCATCCCAACCTGCTTCATCTCGGCCGACTGCCGCCCGCCGATAAAGGCAACAGGGCATTTCAGCGGGTGGCGTTTAAGCAGGCCTTCCAGGTTGTGGGGAAGCGTGTTGTAGATCGCGGTTTCGACGTCGCGGTCGAAGCTCAGCAGGCGCTGGCCTTCGCCGGCATCGTCGTGGGTGCCATGCTCGATGTAGTCGCGCAGCACTTGCTCGTCCCAGGCGGCAAATGCCTTCTTGCTGCGAAAGTGTTCAAAGACCTCGTCTTTGCCTACCCATTGGTGACGGCGTTTGCGGCTGATGGCACCGGGGGATATGGAGCCCACCAGTTGTGCTCGCTTGGCCACGCTCAGCGCTGCGGCGCGCCAGCCGCCGAGGATGGGGGAGTCGACCAGCACCACGCCCTTGACGGGCTGGCCGCCGAGCACCGGGTTGCGCGCAGCGCACATCAGGCTTAAAAAGCCGCCCAGCGAATGGCCCACCAGGAAAGCCGGCTGGCCGGATTTTTCAACCTCGCGGGCCGTGAAGTCGGCCAACTGCTGCACCAGGTGCGGCCAGTTGCTGGTGACCGGGTAGCGCGGGTCGTGGCCGAATTTTTCAATCGCCTTGACCTGAAAGCCGCGTGCTTTCAGGCTCTGGAACACCGCGCTGTAGGTGCTGGCGGGGAAGCTGTTGCCGTGGGAAAAAATGACCAGCGGCTTTGCGTTGGCGGGCACGGCTTAAATCAGTTTCTCGTCAGGCGTGCTGATCTTCTTCAACGGCTCATGGCGGGTGGCCGGCATCTTCAGCGGGATGTCGGTGTGCGCGTCGTCCCACACCGGGTCTTCGATGCTGTCGAACACCTCGCGCAGCTTCTGGCCCCAGCTGCTGTGCATCATGCGGTAGTAGGGGTTGTCGTTGTCGATGCAGACGATCTTGTCGCTCCGGTAGGTGTCAGCCTCATAGACCACCAGATCCAGCGGCAGGCCAACCGAGAGATTCGACTTCATGGTCGAGTCCATGGACACCAGCACACACTTGGCGGCTTCGGCCAGCGGCGTGGCCGGGGTGAGCACGCGGTCCAGTACGGGTTTGCCGTACTTGGATTCGCCGACCTGGAAGTAAGGTGTCTCGTCGGTCGCTTCGATGAAGTTGCCGGCCGAATACATCTGGAAGAGGCGCATGTTCTCGCCGCGGATCTGCCCGCCGAAGACCAACGAGACGTTGAAGTCGACGTCGGCGTTTTTCAGTGCTTCGGCGTCACGGTCGTAGACGCGGCGTATTGCCGAGCCCAGCACGCGTGCGGCATCGAACATGCTTTTGGCGTTCCAGATCGTGATGGCTTCTCCGCCGTCGTGGTCCTTGAGCTGCTCGATCTGCAGGATCTCGCGGATCGACTGGGAAATCGACAGATTGCCGGCCGACAGCAGCACCATRAAACGGTCGCCCGGCTTTTCATAGACGATCATTTTGCGGAAGGTGCTGATGTGGTCCAGGCCCGCGTTGGTGCGGGAGTCTGACAGGAACACCAGCCCGGCGTTGAGTTTGGCGGCGACGCAGTAAGTCATGAGGTGGCTTTGGTGGCTTGGAAGTGTGGGGGCGGTCGGGTTGCGCTGGGTCACGGGGAGGTAGAGATCTTTTTCAGGCGGTACAGGGCGTCCAGCGCCTCGCGCGGACTCAGTGCATCGGGGTCTATGGTACCCAATGCCTTGTCCACGGCACTTTGTTCGGGCGCGGCGGCTTCGGGTGGGGCGGCGAACAGGTCGACCTGGGCGCGTGCTTCCGTCTGGTGGGCTTCCAGCGCGGTGAGCGCATGGCGGGCATGGTTGACGACGGCCGCGGGCACGCCGGCCAGCTTGGCCACGGCAATCCCGTAGCTTTTGCTGGCAGGGCCGGGCTCTATGTGGTGCAAAAACACGATGTCGGCGCCGGACTCGACTGCGCTCACATGCACGTTGATGGCGCCGTGGTGCTGCGCCGGGAATTCGGTGAGCTCAAAGTAATGTGTGGCAAACAGCGTGAAGGCCTGGGTCTTGTTGTGCAGGTAGGCGGCAATGCCGCCGGCCAGCGCCAGTCCGTCGAATGTCGAGGTGCCGCGGCCGATTTCGTCCATCAGTACCAGCGAATGCGGTGTGGCGGCGTGCAGGATCTGCGCGGCCTCGGTCATTTCCAGCATGAAGGTCGATTGCGCGTTGGCCACGTCATCGGCTGCGCCTATGCGGGTGTGGATGGCATCTATGGGCCCGAGCCGGCAGCTGGCCGCCGGCACATACGAGCCCACGCTGGCCAGCAGCACGATCAGCGCCACCTGGCGCATGTAGGTCGACTTGCCGCCCATGTTGGGGCCGGTGATGACCTGCATGCGGTGCTTGCCGCTCATGACGGAATCGTTGGCGATGAAGGCGCCGCCGCCCGTCTCAGCCAGGCGCGCTTCGACGACAGGGTGGCGGCCCTGGCTGATGTCAATGCAGGGTTCGCGTACGAACACCGGCGCGGCCCAGTTGAGGGTGAGTGAGCGTTCGGCCAATGCGCACAGCGC
The DNA here is from genome assembly GCF_056402675.1 of Polaromonas sp. P3_C2. Lineage (NCBI taxonomy): Bacteria > Pseudomonadati > Pseudomonadota > Betaproteobacteria > Burkholderiales > Comamonadaceae > Polaromonas > Polaromonas sp. P3_C2. The sequence continues at coordinate 11,705 of NZ_JBFUGX010000017.1, forward strand.
GTCGAGTGAGGCGAGGGCGCGCGCCAGGCGGCTCAGCGCGGGAATGAAGTCCTGCAACTGATCGAGCAGCTGTTCATACAGCCACTTCTCGCGCGCCAATGCGCGCTCCTGCGCCGACAGGGCTTTGTCTTCAAAGGCTTTGAGTTCGGGCGTGATGTAGCGCTCGGCATTTTTCAGTGTCTGGCGGCGGCGGTAGTCGTCGGGCACCTTGTCGAGTTGGCCTTGGGTGACTTCAATGTAGAAGCCGTGCACCTTGTTGAACTGCACACGCAGGTTGGCGATGCCGGTGCGGGCTTTTTCGCGGCCTTCCAGGTCCAGCAGGAAATCGTCGCAGTTGGTCTGGATGGCGCGCAATTCGTCCAGGTCTGCATCGCAGCCGTGGTTGATGACGCCGCCGTCGCGTATCAGTGCGGCGGGCTCGTCCAGCACATAGCGGCCCAGCAGTTCGCGGCAGCCTTCCGGTGGTTGCAGGTCTTCAAAGATTTTGGTTAAAAGTGCCGGCAGCCCAATATTGGCGGGCGCAACCAGCTCTGTTTTTTGTAGCGTGTCTTTCAGGGCCACGAGCTCGCGCGGCCGCACCTGGCGCAGCGCGATGCGGGCGGTGATGCGTTCCACATCGCTGCAGCCCTTGAGCCTGGCGCGCAGGGTTTGCTGGGAGCCGCTGCGCAGGTGGGTAATGGCATCCAGCCTGTCGGCGGCCTGTGCCCGGTCACGGCGCGGGGTGAGCAGCCAGCTTTTCAGTGCACGGCTGCCCATGCCGGTGGTGCAGGTGTCCAGCAGCGAAAACAGCGTGGGCGATTCTTCGCCGCGCAGGGTCTGCGTGAGCTCCAGGTTGCGGCGCGTGGTTTGCGGCAGCTCGATCAGCTCGCCCGAACGCACCACCTGCAGGCCCTGCACATGCGACAGCGCCCGGCCCTGGGTGTGTTCAGCGTAGCCCAGCAGTGCCGAGGCGGCGGCGTGCGCCTCATTCAGTGCTTCAGCATTCCAGGATGCGAGCGAGGCGACCTTGAGCTGGTCCAGCAGGCGGCGCGCGCCCAGGGCGGAATCAAACTGCCATGCGGGGCGGGCGCTGGCGGCGCAGCGCTGGGTTTTGAGGCGCTGCTCAAAGGCCGGCGTTACGTCGACGTTGTAAAGCAGTTCGCTGGGCGCCACGCGCGCCAGCCAGGCTTCCAGTTCGTCATTGGCGCAGTGCGCCAGGTGGATTTCGCCCTGCGTCACGCTGAGCCAGGCCAGGCCGCAGGTGTTGCGCGCGCCCTGGTGCACGGCCAGCAGGATGGATTCGGTCTTGTCGCTCAGCAGTTCGGTGTCGGTCAGTGTGCCGGGCGTGACCACGCGCACCACTTTGCGCTCCACGGGGCCTTTGCTGGTGGCGACGTCGCCGACCTGCTCGCAGATGGCTACCGATTCGCCGAGCTTGATGAGCTTGGCCAGGTAGCCTTCCAGCGAATGAAAGGGCACGCCCGCCATGACAACCGGCTCGCCCGCGGACTGGCCGCGCCGTGTCAGCGTGATGTCCAGCAGGCGGGAGGCCTTTTCCGCATCGGCAAAGAAGACCTCGTAGAAATCCCCCATGCGGTAAAAAACCAGGGTGTCGGGGTACTCCGCCTTGATGCGCTTGTATTGCGTCATCATGGGCGTGTCTTCCGGCGCGCCGCCTGTTGGATTTTTGCCCCGAATTGTTTCTTTTTGCATCAATGACCTAGCGCATGCGCGCTTCCTTCTGTTCGCATTTTTATCTCGCCAATTGCCTATCTTAGGGGCYGTTCTTCGATGTTTCCGGCCCCTGATTGTCCTTTACTATCAGTCACTTACCGCCAACACCGGCTTTTGCCGGGAAAGATTGCGGTGGGCCCCTCAGTCGGCATAAAACCTTACGCTGGAATCCGGAAATCTGCCAAAGAGCGGCATTTTTGGGGAGGTAGACTCGCTTGCATTCATCTATTCAAAAAGCAAACCGGATACGGTCTGCGCCAGGGCCCACGACCTCAACCGAAAGGCAAGCAATGACCGAGCCGAGTATCCCGCCTTTCAACAGCGTAAGCGGGGCGGAGCCGACTGACACTGCGCTTGCCGAGCCGTCCCTGGCCAATAAGGGCCGCAGGGCGGTGCATGAAACTGCCCGTCTTTGCGTGGGTTACCTGGTACTTGTTGGCGTCAGCCTGGCGGTCTCGCTGCTGGCGGTGGTCATGCGGCCCTTGTTGCCGAGGGTATTAAGCAAACGCTGGGGGCGCAGGCTCGTGGCCGCCACTTTCCGCTCTTATCTGCGCCTGCTGGTGTTGATGGGGGCCTGTCGGTTCGACCTGACGGCGCTGGATGCGCTGCAGGCAGGCCCTCCAGTGATCATCGCGCCCAATCATCCTTCCCTGCTGGACGCCATCATGATCCTGTCGCGTTTGCCGGACGCCACCTGCATCATGAAGGCGGACATCGTCAACAGCGTTTTTTTTGGGGCCGGCGCGCGACTGGTGGGTTATATCCGCAATACGCCGCTGCGCACCATGGTGCAGCTGGCCGTCGCCGACTTGCGCCAGGGCAGCAGTTTGCTGCTTTTTCCGGAGGGCACCCGCACACGGCGGTTTCCTGTAGGACGCATGCAGGGAACGACGAGCCTGATTTCCAAATACGCGGGTGTGCCGGTGCAAACCGYTTTTATCGAAACCGATTCGAGGTTTCTGGGCAAGGGCTGGTCCCTGCTATGGACGCCGAAAATGCCGGTCACTTACCGTGTTCGCCTCGGAAAATGCTTTGAACCGGTAAGCGACACGGCGCACTTCACCGCAGAGCTGGAACAATACTTCCAGGCCGAGCTGGGGCGTACCCGGGCGTCCTCCCTGACTGCTTCTGCGCCGCCGGCGTGAAGGTGCACGCAGTTTTCCGTTCAAGTTAGATCCCTCGATGAATGATTCCCTTCGCGACATGTCCAGGACGCACCTCGTCCTGATTCCCAGTTACAACCCCGGTGTCAAAGTTGACGAAACAGTCCGCAGTGCACTTGCGCAGTGGGCGCCGGTCTGGGTGGTCGTCGACGGCAGCACTGACGGCAGCACCGACCGTCTGCTGGCAATGGCCGCAGACGATGCGCGCTTGCGGGTCGTGGTGTTGCCGCGCAATGTGGGCAAGGGTGCCGCAGTGCTGCACGGCATTGAGCTGGCTGCGGCCCAGGGGTTCACGCATGTGCTGACCATGGACTCCGATGGGCAGCACCCCGCCCACCTGATTCCGGAGTTCATGGTCGCGTCGCTGGCCCAACCCGCTGTCATGGTGCTCGGCGTGCCGGTATTCGCCGCGGATGCACCACGCCTGCGTGTCAACGGACGCAAGGTGTCCAATGGATGGGCCGACCTGGAAACCCTGTGGGCCGGCATCGGGGATTCCCTGTTCGGCTTTCGTGTTTACCCGATCGCGCCGCTGCGTGATGTGATGGCCGGGCAACGCTGGATGCGCCGCTTTGATTTTGACCCGGAAGCCGTGGTGCGCATGTGCTGGCGCGGGGTGAAGCCGGTCAACCTGCCGGCCACCGTGAAGTATTTTCGGCCCGACGAGGGAGGGGTGTCGCACTTCAACTACTTGCGCGACAACCTTTTGCTCACCTGGATGCATTCCCGGCTTTTCATCGGGTTTGTGCTGCGCTTGCCAGTGTTGCTGGCCCGGCGCCTGTTTCAGCGATCGTGATGAGTTGAGGCCAGGGCCGGGGCCGCGGAGCCGGGCTGCGATTTGACTGCCTGGTATTCTGAAAATACGCCGGCTTCCAGGTGTTGCCTGACATCCGCCAGACCCGCCGCGCGCAACGTGGCCAGCACCTGTTCGGGCGGCACGCAGGCTTCTATGCTGTCCCAGTAGTAGCGCCAGATGGACGCGGTTTCCTTTTGCCGCGAAACGAAGCGCGTCAGCAGCGGTATGACGCCGCGCATGTAGGTCTTGAGCAACCAGCGGCCCCAGCGGCTTTTTGCCTGGGTGATTTCGAGCACGCAGAGCCGTCCACCGGGCTTCAACACGCGTTCAAATTCTGCAAATGCCACACCCAGGTCGCTGATGTGGCGCAGGGCATAACCCATGCTTAAAAAATCGAAATGGTTGTCCGGAAACGGAAGGGACTCGGCCCGGCCTTCCACCAGCACCATGGTTTTTGGCAGCTTGCTGGCGGCCATCATGCCGGGGCTGGGATCAAGGCCGGTCACCAGTGTGGGGTCTCCGGTCAAGAGGCAGGCTTGCGCGGCAACCAGGCCGGTTCCCACGCCCACGTCGAGGACTTTCATGCCGGTTTTCAGGCCGCCGCGAATCAATGCGTCGCGTCGATAGCGTGAACCGCTGCCCCAGGCCAGGATTGCCTCGATGCGGTCATAGTCCGGCGCGGTACTGTCAAAAATCCTGCGCAGATAGGTTTGCCGGTCCTGCTCTGTCTGGTAATACTCGGTCAGCGGGACATGGGGTGCATGCACCGTGGGAGTGTTTTCAGGAATGGTCATGGAGTGCCTTTTTAAATCATGCCGCCGTTGATGGAAATAACCTGGCCGCTGATGTAAGCTGCGCGCTCTGAAGTCAGAAAACTCACGAGGTCGGCGACTTCTTCAGGTCGCCCGGCTCGTTTCATGGGTACCAGCTGCGCGATGGCAGTGGCATCAAAACTGTCCTGGCTCATCGGTGTCGCGATGATGCCCGGCGCGACCGCATTAACCGTGATGCCGCGGCTGGCCACCTCCAGTGCAAGGGATTTGGTGGCTGAATGCAATGCGCCTTTGGCCGCCGAATAATTCACCTGTCCGCGGTTGCCTGCCACTGCCGCGACCGACGTGATATTGATGATACGCCCCCAGCGCGTACGGATCATCGGCATCATCAAGGGCTGGGTGACATGAAAAAAGCCATTCAGCGATACGTCAATGACCTGTTGCCACTGCCGCAGCTGCATGCCCGGAAAGACCGCGTCGTCATGAATGCCGGCGTTGTTCACGACCACCTGGACCGGCCCCTGAAGCAGCAGGGTTTCCAGTGCAATGGCGGTTGCGGCGGCATCAGTGACATCAAACGCCACAGCTTCCGCATGACCGCCTGACGCCTGGATGGAAGCCACCAGTGCTGATGCGGCATCGAGGCCGCGGTTGGCATGCACGATGACGTGAAATCCATCGGCAGCCAGTTGCCGGCAAATGGCTGAGCCGATGGCGCCACTGCCACCGGTGACCAGCGCGCGTTTGAGTACGGAGGCGTTCATGCAGTCCCCTTTGATGGCGCGTCGAGCATCACCACGGCGCGGCCCGACAGAAGCAGTGCAGGGCCTGCGTGGACCGTGAACCCATAAAGAATACTGCCGGCGTCGCCGCTCGTGCGCTCGGCATGGATGGTGAGCGCGAGGTTGATGTCGTCGAGTCTTTCGACGTGCAAGGTGACCCCGCGAACGCTGACCAGGTAGCCGAAGGGGGTGGCGTTGTCGTCTGCCTTGTGATTTTTCTGGGTGCCGGCCGCGGCTTCCGAGATCAGTGCGCCGTGCACAGCCATGGCTTGCGCTGCGTATTCAATCCCGCATGCGGCGCCCAGCCTTCCGTAGGCACGCAGGGGATTGCCGGCAGCGCGGTGGCTCGTGGCTTCGCAAGAAATTTGACTGTTGTCCCACGCCGTGACGCGTTCAAGCAGGCACATGCTGCCTTGATGGGGAATACGGCGCGCGATCTCGTCGTGCCCAAGGCTCAAAGGCGCGCTGCAGGCCTTGGTGGGCATC
>NZ_JBFUGX010000018.1:0-16704 GCF_056402675.1 Polaromonas sp. P3_C2
GCCCTCGGCCATTGCCCAGATCAAGTCGGGCAAGCTGCGCCCGCTGGCCGTCACCTCGGCCCGCCGCAGCACCTCGCTGCCGGACGTGCCCACGGTGGCCGAACTGGGCTACAAGGACTTTGACGTCAGCACCTGGTACGGCCTCTTCATGCCGGCCGGCACTTCCAAGGACATCGTCGCCACCGTCAATGCCGAGGTCAACAAGCTGCTGGCCACGCCCGAGATGAAGGCCGCCATCCACGCCCAGGGCGCCGAAGTGCAGAACATGACGCCCGAGCAGTTCTCCAGCCTGCTTAAGACCGACTATGTGAAGTGGAAGGGCATCGTGCAGACTTCCGGCGCGACCATCGAATAAACGGTTCACGCTTTTCCGCGCAAGGCGGCGCCCGATGGGTGCCGCCTTTTTTATGGGCCGCAGCGCTCCGTGTAAACCCTAGGAAACAAAAGTCTGGATGCATGACATGATCTAGTCATCTATAGGACTAGATCAATTATGGCCATTCCAGCAAGCCCTTCATTGACCGTGGTGCCCGCCGAACCGGGCCAAAGCCGTTACGCCGCCCTGGCCGCCGCCTTGCGCGCACGCGTGGTGGCGGGCGAATGGCCGCCGGGCAGCGCTTTGCCGGCCGAGCAGACCCTGGCCGCCGAACACGGCGTGGCCTTGGGCACGCTGCGCCGCGCGCTGGAACTGCTGGCCGACCAGGGGCTGATAGAGCGCATCCATGGCCGCGGCACCTTTGTGCGCGCAGGCATGACGGGCGGCACCATGATGCGGTTTTTCCGCTTCGGCGAGGGCACGGGTGAAGTGCCGGCCTCGCACATCGTTTCGCGCCGGCTGCTGGTCGCGCCCGCCGAGGTGGCACGGCGCCTGGGCCTGGCACGCGGCGATATGGCGCTGCGGCTGCAACGCGTGCGGTCGCTCTCGGGCCAGCCCTGTGTTTATGAGGAAATCTGGCTGCCCCCGGCCCTGTTTGCCGAGCTCGTCGAGAGCGATACCGGCAGCTGGGGCGACCTGCTCTACCCGATGTTTGCCGAACGCTGCGGCGTGCACGTGGCCCGCGCGGTCGATGAAATCGGCTTCGGCGCGCTGACGGCGGCGCAGGCCGGCCACCTGGCCCTGTCGGCCGGCCATCCCTGTGCGCTGGTCACGCGCTGCGCCTACGACCTGGCCGGCCATTGCGTCGAAGTGCGCTACACGCGGGGCGACGCCCACGCTTTTCACTACACCGTCACCATCACCTGAACGTCCCTTGAACACCCCCCGAAATCGGAGAAAACCATGTCACACCCAAGCAACCACCCTGCAAGCAAAGCGCAACCCCTGAACCGCTCGCGCCGCCTCGTGCTGCAGGCCGCGGGCGCGGCCGTCGCCGCACCTTGGGCCTTTGCCGCCCATGCCGCGGGCCAGATCGCCGGCGGCAAGCCGATCACGCTGGTCGTGTCCTATGCCGCGGGCGGCGGCGCCGACCTGATGGCGCGGCTGATCGCGCCGCGCATGGCCGAGTTCCTGGGCCAGACCGTGCTGGTCGACAACAAACCCGGCGCCGGCGGCCAGATCGCCGCGACACAGGTGGCGCGCGCCGCGCCCGACGGCACGCAGTTGCTGGTCGATGCCTCGTCCTTCGCCGTCAATCCCGCGCTTTATCCCAAGCTGCCCTACGACACCGACACGGCGTTCGCGCCACTGGCCGTGCTGGCGCAGTTCCCCAACGTGCTGGTGTGCACGCCCGGTTTTGAGGCCAAAAGCGTCAAGGACCTGATACGCCTGGCCAAGGCCAAACCCGGGCAGATCGCCTATGCCTCCTCCGGCAACGGTTCGGCCCAGCACCTTGCCGGTGCGCTGTTTGAAGACCTGGCCGGCGTGAAGCTGGTGCACGTGCCTTACCGCGGCGGCGGCCCGGCCATGAACGACGTGATGGCTGGCCAGGTGCCGCTGTTCTTCGCCAACGTGGCCTCCTCGTTGGGGCAGATCCAGTCGGGCCGGCTGCGCCCGCTGGCGGTGACCAGCCGGCGCCGCACGCGCTCGCTGCCCGACATGCCGACCATGGAAGAAGCCGGCGTGCCGGCTTATGAGGTGCTCGAGTGGAACCCGGTGCTGGCCCCAGCTGGTATAGACGCCAAGTCCAAAGCTGCGCTGATCGCCGCTATCCGCAAGACCATGGCCGACCCCGAAGTGCTGGGCCGTATCCGCAGCCTGAGCGGCGAAGCCTTCCCCGAGGGCCCTGAAGCGCTGACGCAGGCTTTCCTCAAGGCCCAGCAGCTCAAATGGGGCCGCATCATCAAAGACCGCAAGATCACCACGGGTTAAGCGGTGCAGAGTTCCACGCCTGACCCGGTGGCGCCCGGCTGGGACAGCCACGTCCACGTCTTTGACGCCGCTGCGGCTGTCGCGCCGGGCCATTACCAGCCCGCGCACCGGCCGCTGGCGGACATCGAGCAACTGGCCCAAAGCCATGGCTTCGGCCACCTGGTGCTGGTGCAGCCCAGCGTCTACGGCACCGACAACACGGTGTTGCTGGACGCCTTGCGTGCCGGTGGCGGGCGGCATCGCGGTGTGGTGGTGCTGCCGCCTTCCATCGACGATGCGGCGCTGCAGGCCATGCATGCGCTCGGCGTGCGCGGTGTGCGCTTTAACCTAGTGTCTCCCGTCGGGGACAGCCTCAAGGCCGGGGAGGGTGACGGCGCCCGGGACAGCTTCCAGGCCCTGGCGCCGCGCCTGCGCGCGCTGGGCTGGCATGTGCAGTGGTATGCGGCACCGCAAGACCTGCCCGTGATCGCGGCCCTGCATGCGGCCAGCCCGGTGCCGGCGGTGCTGGATCACCTCGCCGGCATGCACGCCGGCATTCCTCCGGATCACCCGGCCTGGCGGGCACTGGAGCAACTCGCCGCCCAGGGCGCCTGGGTCAAGCTTTCGGGCTGGTACCGCCTGGGCGTGCAAGCGCCGTATGAGGCGCTGGACGAGGTCATCCGCAAGGTTGCGGGGCTGTTCGGCCGGCGCCTGGTCTGGGGCTCCGACTGGCCGCATACCGCCTTTGCGCCCGACGCGCTGCCCGCCTACGCCAGCACCTGGGAGCCCGTGGCGCGCACGCTGGCGGCGGCCCAAACACAGTGCGTCCGGGAGCAGGCGCCGGTCGCCTTGTACGCCTGATAAGCCCGGCGGAGGCCTGCAGCCCCGGAGTGGCTTAAAATCACGGGCTACGCCATTTTTAACCCGGAGTCTTCCATGCCCAAGAAAATCAGAGTCGAAGCCGACATCTGCGCCCCCAAGCCAGTCCCTCCCAAGGGCTACACCATCACGACCGGCCGCGGCCAGAAGATCAGCCTGGAGCGCGGTTCGCACACCCGCAGCAAAAAGAACCCAGGCAAGCGCCCCCACCAGGGTTGAGCTGGTTTTGCTGATGCGGCTCCCGGCCGCATCCATAAAAAAGCGCCTCTTCAGGCGCTTTTTTCATGGCCAAAATTGCTGGCGTTCGGTGAATTGGATTCAATGTGGCATCCAATCGAGATAAAACTCCTCTTGATGGAAGACGGCCATGATGTTTAATCCATGGATAACGCCAACGGGGGAGTACTGAAAATGTTGTCCAGAATTGCAGTTTTTTTGGCATTGATCCTGGGACTTGGATGTTTTTCCATTTCAAGCAGCCAGCCAGTTGCAAAACCCGTCGTAACAATAGATCCTTGGGTGCCGCACGCATTTCCCGTGGCGATCTACCGCAATATCAGGGCGGATCATTTGAATCAAATGCTGGTTGATTCATTTTCGGAATTCAATTTTTCCCTGCTTGCTAAAAGAAAAGATGCGGATGACAGCACGGTCTTTCAGTTCTCTTATCCCATGGATAAGAACGGCAAATCCGGAACCATGATTTTTGAATTCAAGGTTGACGGCACCATTGTCAAGAACAAATGCATGAATTGCTTCTTGCGAAGGGGGCGAATACTGAACGAGAGGGACATGGGGAAACTGCCATGGATGGCTCAATACGATCTCAGCAGCCGGCTCTATTCTGATATCGACCAAGCGTATGCGTCAATCAAAAGCAAATCCCGGGATTACCTGGATCCCCAGCACGGGTTTGATTACAAAAACATGTGGAGCGGGGAGCGTAACCGTCCGGGTTACGACAACTCTTACGCCAAGGTCAAATTGCCGGATCTGAAGCGGGAGGTGGTCCGTGCCTTCACGGATTCCGGGTTCATTCTGTTGCGCGACAGCAATCCTGCCGCCGATGCGGCTGATTCCGTTCTGGCATTTTCTTTTCCGGTTGACGGCGATAAACCCGCCGGTGTGGTTTATTCGATTCAAATCGCGAGCCAGTTTGACAGCGACGGCTTTTGTTACCCGTGCGAGACAAGGTCGGTGTATGACCCCTATCAGGCATTGCCGCCCGCGGGTTTGTCCGCCGTGTCCGGCAGGTTGACACTGGCTGCGCGGTTTGAAGCCGGCCTCAACAGCGCCTACGATCAAACGAAGGCGGCCACGGAACGGTATCTTCGGCCAAGAACCCAGTTCATCCGGCCGCCAAAATCCGCCCCATTGGGCTCACCCCGCCCGCCTCCGCTTCCTATGGTTGTGACATGAGCCTGCGCCTGTCTGTTGGCGCAGGTACTCATGGCCCGTTTCTCCATGGGCCGTGGTTTGACAGGCTGTTTCTCTTTGGCACAGTGGGTATCGCGTTTGCTCTGGGCGCTTTGGCGACGATCTCGCCGGCGATGTTTGTGGCGGTGGTGCTGGTGGATATCTGGTTGTTTGCCAACCCCCATGTCATTGCAACCTACACCCGGGTCGGGTTTGATAAAGCCCGCGTTAAAAAGCACTGGTTCCTGATTTTTGGTTTGCCGCTCATCGTGCTTGCCGGGGTCACGATGGTGGCACTAGCCTATGAGCTGGGTGGCCTGTTCACCTTGTACTTCATAGCCCAGACCTACCATGTCACCCGGCAGTCCTTCGGCATTTCAAGGGCGTACAGAAGGGCCGACCCGCAAGCAGCGGGCCCGGATCGTTTGTCGGAAAGCCTGATCTACCTCTTTCCGCTTTGGGGCCTGATGCACCGGTGTACAACGGCACCCGACTCTTTTTATGGTTATCCCATCTACCTGCCGCCTGTCGACGCCGCGTTGACTGGCGCAACAGGCATCGCCGCTGTGCTGGTATGCGCATGGTGGGCGTACCGGCAGGTGCGCCTTGCGCTGGCCGGGCGGCTCAACGCGGGGCACAGCCTGTTTGTAGCGTCGCACCTGCTTGTCACCGCAGTCGCCTACCTGTGGGTCACGGACATCACGTCGGGTTGGCTGGTCGTCAATATCTGGCACAACCTGCAATACCTGCAGTTTGTATGGCTGCAGAATGTGCGCCGTGATGCGCAGTTGCCGGGCGCGGACGGCCAACGATCCATCGGCAGCCAGGACATTCAGCGCCCGGTGAAGCCGTTCAAAAATGCGGCCAAATACCTCGCCGTATGCCTGGTGCTGGGCGCGGTGATGTACGAAGCGCTGTCGGTGGCCGGCCGGCAACTGATCTGGCTGGGCCTGCCCACCGTATTCATTTTGCATTTCACCGTGAATTTCCATCACTACCTGGTGGACGGCGTGATCTGGAAAAGACCTAAACCCGGCGCGTGACGCATCCGGCGCAGGCCTGGYCGGTTTCAGGTCTCGAGCGCAGCCGCCATGCGGTGCGGCATGAGGCGTTCGCGTGGTGCTTCGCCGCCCCACAGGCTCAGCATCAGGTCCACGATGACCGGTCCGAAATCCTGATGCGGAATTTCGACCGAGGTGAGCCACGGGGCAAGCCAGGCATTGATCGGGTTGCCGTCGATGCCGACCAGCTCGCAGTYGCCGGGCACCCGGATCCCGCTCTCGCGGGCCATGCGGTGCAGGCCATAGGCGACCTGGTCGCTGATGCACATCGCGCCACGCGGCCAGGCGCCGGGCGCCGCGAACTGGGCCCCGGCGGCGTAGCCGATTTCCAGGTGCGAGATGCCCGGGGCCTCTACCCGTCGGATCCGGTCGGTTGACAAGCCTCTGGTGCCGGCCCGCTCGCAGAAGCCCTGCACGCGTTCCCTGGTCGTGGWCGATCCGCGCGACGGAAATACCACGGCCGGCGCGTCGACGCCGCGGTCGAGCAGGTAGTCTGCGGCGGCGGCGCCGGCCGCCAGGTTGTCCGGCCCCACGAAGGAACATGTGCCGAACGGGCTGCGCCGGCTCACGAAGACCATAGGCGCACCGCGCTCCACGAAGTCGCGCAGGCCGGCACTGGGCTGAGCCGCGACCATCACGTAGCCTTGCACGACCTGCGAACGCATGGCGTTGAGATAGTCGTCCTGCAGCTCCGGCCGGTCGTGCGTGTCACACAGGATCATCGTGTAGCCGGCCTCGCGCAGCGCGGCCTCGGTGGAGGCGGCCAGCGTGGCCATCACCGGGTTGTCGAGGTTGGCGGCCAGCATCGCGACCAGGCGGCTCTCACGGTTGCGTAGCGCGCGTCCAAGCTGGTTGGGGTGGTAGCCCACGGTCTTGATCGCCTCGCGCACGCGCGCCAGCGTTTCCGGCGAAGCCCGCCGGGTCTCGCCGTTCACGATGCGCGAGACGGTGGAGATTGAGACGCYGGCCTGCACGGCGACTTCGCTCAGCGAAACCGGGCCGACGCCCTTGCGCCTGCGCGGGGTGTCGTCGGTCATCGGTGCGGGCGGCAGGCCTRCCGGGTCTGGACGCCGCAGCGAATGTTGGGTTGGCGCGAAGGCGGGACACGCGAATGGCGAGGCGGGAGTCCGGCGAGTGGAAAGCGAAGCATCGATGGGTCGTATTTTGGGAAAACAAGGGGCCAAGAGGCGAGGGCAGGTGGCCGACCGGCGGCGCGATCAGTGCGTGCCAAGACAAAACATATAACCGAGAAAGCCGCGACTGACAAGTATGGCAAACGATTGCCAATGGTTGGCAAACGTTTGCCATAATAGCCAAAACCGCCAACGATCGCAACACAACGGCACAGGACGACATGGTTTTCACCTCCAGCAGCACGCACAGCCGCGGCAAGCCCCTGCCGACGCTGCTCGCTCGAGTTGATCGCGGCGATCCCAGCGCCGCGGTCACCCATCCCAGCCATGCGGCCTGGGCGTTCCCTGCGCCGGCGGCCGGCGCGCATTCCTGAAGCCGACGACCGATCGGCCCCATCCTTCCTTTTTCCAGAAAGAGACAACCATGAACTTCCAGCTTCGTTTTCTCGCCAGGCGTGCCACGCGCGCCGGCCTCCTGGGTGCCGCCGTCGCCACGCTGGCCACCAGCGCCTTCGCCGACATTCGCGTCATGTGCTACCAGGACGGCAATGAATGCGATGTCACGGCCGACCTCATCAAGCGTTATGAAGCCCAGAACGCTGGCGCCAAGGTGATCCTTGACGTGGTGCCCTACAAGACGGTGGTAGAGCAGCTGCCCGTGCAGCTCGCGGCGGGGCAGGGACCCGACATCGCGCGTGTCGCCGAAATTGGCGGCCTGTCGAAGAACTACATCGACATCAGCGCCCATGTGAAGGACCGCAAGTACTGGGAAGACAACTTCGGCAGCACCTTGCCCTGGATGCGCAACAAGGCGGGCGACAAGGGCATTTATGGTTTCCTGTCGCAGATGACCATGACCGGCCCCTTCGTCAACAAGACCTTGTTCGAGCAGGCCAAGGTGCCCATGCCCGGCCCCAAGGCCACCTGGGAAGAGTGGGCCGACGCGGCGCGCAAGGTGGCCAAGGCCACGCAGACCCCGGCCGCCATGGCCTGGGACCGTTCGGGCCACCGCTTCGCCGGCCCCGCCGTCAGCTATGGCGCGAAGATTTTCGACGTCAAGGGAAACCTCACGGTGGATGCCGGCTACAAGACCGCCGTGGGCAAGTTCGTTGCCTGGCACAAGGACGGCACCATGCTCAAAGACGTCTGGGGCGGCTCGGGCGGCTCCAGCTATGCCGACGCGGTGGGCGAGTTCAAGAACGGCCGCGTGGTGATGATCCTGTCGGGTTCATGGCAGATCAACCGCATGCAAAAAGAAATCGGCAACGCCTTCGACTGGGTCGCCGTGCCCAACCCCTGCGGTCCCGCCGCCTGCTCGGGCATGCCCGGCGGCGCGGCCTGGGTGGCGCTGAAGACCACCAAGTCCCCGAAGGAAGTGGGCCGCTTCCTGGATTTCATGGCGCAGGAAGCCAACGTCGCTGAATTCGCCTCACGCACCAACAACATCCCGGCCCATGCCGGCGTGGCCAAAAAAGGCGTGAGCTATCCGACTGCCGGCCCTGCGGCACAGGCCGCGCTGGGTGTGTTCAGCAGCGGCACCGCCACCATCGCGCCGCCGGCCTACGCGCTGCAAGGCTACAAGTACAACCGCGCCCTGATGCTGCCGACCGTGACCCGGGTCACTCAGGCCATCGTGGGAGAAATCAGCGTGGACGAGGCCGTGACCAAGATCGGCACCGACATGGCCGAAGCGGTAAAACAAGCCGAAAAATAGGCACACCCCCGTGGCGCGCACTTCGTGCGCGCCTCCCCCCTTGCAGGGGGCGACACCTGCGGCCTGGCGGAGCCAGTTCCGCGGTGTACCTGGCGTAAGGCAATGTGCTGGTGGCGTCATACATAGATCGGAGTCGGTATGTCGGTTTTCTCAGCTTTCCTGGGCTTTTTGTTCAACCTGTTCGAGCCGGTTTTCCGGCTGGGCCAGAGATGGCTGGGTGCTTCGCGCATAGGCTGGCTCTTTGTCGGGCCCAACCTGGTGGTGATCAGCCTCTTCACCTTTTTGCCCATCGTGGTGAACCTGGTGTATGCGGTGACCGGCGGGGTGAACCTTCTGCCCACGCAACGGCCTTTCACCGGGCTGGAGAACTTCGCCATCCTGCTTGAATGCCGCGACTACACCGACCTGCAGACCTGCCGCACCGACATCTTCTGGCGCTCCATCGCCAACACGGTGAAGTTCAGCCTGATCCAGGTGGCCTTGATGGTGTTCTTCTCGCTGGTCACGGCCCTGGTGCTGAACCGGAAAATCATAGGCCGCGGCTTTTGGCGTGGCGTGTTTTTCTACCCGGTGCTGCTGTCGCCGGTGGTGGTGGCGCTGATCTGGAAATGGCTGCTGCAAAGCCAGGGCGTGTTCAATGCCGGCCTAGTGGCCATGGGCGCCTCACCGATGGACTGGTTGCTGGACCGGCACTGGGCATTTTTCTGGGTGGTGGTGGTATCCATCTGGGCCCACATGGGCTTTTACACACTCATTCTGCTGGCCGGCCTGCAGGCCATCCCGAAAGACGTTTACGAAGCCGCCGAGATGGACGCCGCGCCGCCGTGGCGTGTGCTCAGGCGCATCACGCTGCCGCTGCTCATGCCCAACCTGATCGTGGTGCTGGTGCTGGTGATGATCCGCGCGGTGCAGAGCTTTGACGAGGTGTTTGTGCTCACCGGCGGCGGCCCGGGCTCGGCCACCACCTTCATCGTGCAGTACATCTACCAGACCGGTTTTGCCGAACAGATCCACCTGTRTGGCCTGGCTGCCGCGGCCTCGCTGATCCTGGCCGCCGGCCTGATGGCCCTGACGCTCGCGCAGCTGCGGCTGTCCAAAGCCGGCGAGGCCGGAAAAATCAGGAAGTAAGGAAAAAGCGATGGCCAATTTCTTTACCCGTACCCAGGGTCACAAGCACGGCGGCACCCGCCTGCATTGGACCGACTGGGTCTCCTACGCCTACCTGCTGGCAGGCCTCATCGTGATGTTCGGCCCTGTGCTGTGGCTCGTGATGTCGTCGTTCAAGACCGAAAGCGCGCTGAGCCAGTTCCCGCCGACCTTTCTGCCCTACAGCCAGAAAGAAGCCGTGGTGACCGGTTACGACAAGCCCCTGCCGCTGTTCCGCGCCAAGGATGAGCAGGGCAACATCCGCGAACTGGCCCAGGTGCGCCGCATCGGCCTGGTCGCCACCATGGTCGACCCCGCGGCGCCGCAGACCGAACTGCGCGTGAACATCAACGACCGCAAACCGGTGAATGAACTCAAGTTTGCCGGCGGCAACTACACCGAGCTGTTCGGCAAGTTCGCCTTCGGCACTTACCTTTGGAACAGCGTGTTCATCACCGTGGTAGCGACCATCCTCACGCTGCTGTTCAATTCGATGGCGGCCTTCGCGCTGTCCAAGTACCAGTTCACCGGGCAAAAGACGGTGTTTGTGCTGATCATCGCCACGCTGATGATTCCGCCCACCATCATTTTGGTGCCGGCTTTTCTGGTGATCTCGGAACTGAACCTCTTGAACAACCTCTGGGGCGTGATCCTGCCCGCGGTGGCCACGCCCACGGGCGTGTTCCTGCTGCGCCAATACATGCTGACCATTCCTGACGAGCTGCTCGAGGCCGCCCGCATGGACAACGCCAGCGAGTGGCGTATCTACTGGAAGATCATCCTGCCCCTGGCTGCGCCGGCCATGGCGGTGCTGGCCATTTTCTCGTTCATGTGGCGCTGGAACGATTTTCTCTGGCCGCTGATCGTGTTGTCCAAGTCGGAGCACTTCACCTTGCAGCTCGCGCTCAACGCCTTCCAGGGCGAACTCAACACGCAGTGGCACTACCTGCTGGCGATGACCGTGATCACCCTGATTCCGATCACCCTGGTCTTTGCCTTTCTGCAGAAATACATCGCCACCGGCATTGCCAGCGCCGGCGTCAAATAAACCGAGGACTCTCCGTGGCCACTCTTGAACTTGCCAGTGTCGTCAAAACCTTTGACAAAATCACCATCATCCATGGCGTAGACCTGACCGTTTCCGACGGTGAATTTGTGGTCTTCGTCGGCCCCTCGGGCTGCGGAAAATCCACGTTGCTGCGAATCATCTCGGGGCTGGAGCCCGCCAGCAGCGGCGACATCTGCATCGACGGCAAGCGTGTCAATGACGTGAGCGCTGCGCACCGCGGCTGCTCCATGGTGTTCCAGTCGTATGCGCTGTACCCGCACATGAGCGTCTACGACAACATGGCCTTCGGCCTGGAGAACCTGGGTGTGGCCAGGCCGGTCATCGAAAGCAAGGTCAACGCCGCCGCCGCCATGCTGCAGCTCACGCCGCTGCTGCAGCGCAAACCCACCCAGCTCTCCGGCGGCCAGCGCCAGCGCGTAGCCATAGGTCGCTCCATCGTGCGCGAACCCAAGCTTTTCCTGTTCGACGAGCCGCTGTCCAACCTCGATGCTGAACTGCGCGTTTCCATGCGCGCCGAGATCCGTGACCTGCACGCCCGCTTGGGCGCGACCATGATTTACGTCACCCACGACCAGGTCGAGGCCATGACCATGGCCGACAAGATCGTGGTGCTGCGCGCCGGCCGCATCGAGCAGGTTGGCTCGCCGCTGGAGCTGTATAACCAGCCCTGCAACCAGTTCGTGGCCGGCTTCATCGGCAGCCCGCGCATGAATTTCGTGCCGGTGGCGCAGATGCCTGGCGCCAGGCCCGGAGCCCACACCGTGGGCATCCGGCCCGAACATGCGCAACTGTCCAACGACGGCCCGCTGCAGATGAAGGTGTCGCAGGTCGAGCAACTGGGAAGTACCAGCATTCTGCATGGCCACGTGGTGCCTGACGCGCCTTTTGAAATCATCCTGAGCGGGCAGACCAACATCCAGCGCGGCGACACCGTCAAGGTGACCGCACCTTCGGAGCACCTGCATTTCTTCGACCAGAACGGCTTGCGTCTTTGAACCTGCGCCACACGAAACATTGACCAGCCGACCATGCGCCTTGACCAAGCTCCCACTTTCGCCCTGCAATCGCGCAGCGGCAACCACCTCGTCCTGAACAGCACCAGTGGCGCCACGGCCCACATCTGGGTGCTCGAAGAAGACATCGTTCGTGTGCTGGTGCTGCCGCAAGGACGGCTGCAGATGCCGCGCAGCTGGACCGTGGCGCCTGGACTTGAAAACTTGCCCGTTGAAGGCCGCGACCGCTTCGACGTGAGCGGCTTTTCGCTGCCCGCATTCGAACTCAAGGAAGAGGGCTCACAACTACAGATCACCACAGGCGCCGTGCGCCTGACCATCGCGCTCGAAGGCTTCTTTTGCCGCTGGGAAAGCCGGCAACAGGGCCGCTGGCAGGCCACCGCCGCCGACCGTTCCACGCAGAGCTACAACTTCGGCTGGTGGGACGAAAAGGTCTACCACTACCTGCAGCGCGAACGCGGCGAAGCCTACTTCGGCCTGGGCGAGCGCGCCGGCGACGCCAACCGTGCCGGCCAGCGCTACCGCATGTGCAACCTCGACCCCATGGGCTACAGCGCACGCAGCACCGACCCGCTGTACAAGCACATCCCGTTCTACATCACGCGCAAAGGTGGTGAAAAAGACGCCGGCCTGTGTTTCGGTTTGTTCTACGACACCTTGTCCGATTGCAGCTTCGACATGGGCCGCGAGATGGACAACTACCACGGCCACTACCGTTACTTTGTGGCCGACCACGGTGACCTGGATCTGTATTACATCGCCGGTGACGACCCGGCCGCCATCACGCGCCGCTACACCTGGCTCACCGGCCGGCCCATCTTCCCGCCGCGCTACGCGCTGGGTTATTCAGGCTCGACCATGAGCTACACCGACGCGCCCAATGCCCAGGAGCGCATGGGCGAGTTCCTTGAACGCTGTGAAGAGCACGACATTCCCTGCGACTCGTTCCACCTGTCGTCGGGCTACACCTCCATTGGCCCGGGCCGCTACGTCTTCAACTGGAACCGCGAGAAGTTTCCCGACCCTGCGGTCTTCGTGCAGAGCTACCTCGACCGCGGCGTGCGCCTGGTGCCGAACATCAAGCCCGCGCTGTTGCGCGACCATCCGCGTTTCGAGGAAGCCCGCCAGGCTGGCCTTCTTGTCAACGACCCGGATGGCCAGCCCACCGCCATACAGTTCTGGGACGGCACAGGCGCCTACCTTGACTTCACCAACCCCAAGACCATCGCTTGGTGGAAGAAGCAGGTGACTGAGCAGCTGCTCGAATACGGCATCCCCGCCACCTGGAATGACAACAACGAATACGAGATCTGGAGCGACAAGGCGCTGGCCCACGGTTTCGGCGCGCCGCGTCCCGCGCGCGAGGTGCGCCCGCTGCAGACCCTGCTGATGATGCAGGCATCGCACGCCGCGCAGTCCGAGTTCGCGCCCGCGGAGCGGCCCTACCTGGTGTCGCGCTCAGGCGCCGCCGGCATGCAGCGCTATGTGCAGACCTGGTCGGGCGACAACTACACGGCCTGGGAAACGCTGCGCTACAACATCCGCATGGGCCTGGGCCTGGCGATGTCGGGCGTGTCCAACACCGGGCACGACATAGGCGGTTTTTCCGGTCCTGCGCCGGGGCCCGAGTTGCTGCTGCGCTGGGTGCAGCACGGCATCTTCCTGCCGCGCTTCAGCATCCACTCATGGAACGACGACGGAACCGTCAATGAGCCCTGGATGTACCCCGAGGTCACGCCCCAGGTGCGCGAGTTGATCCGCCTGCGCTACCGGCTCATGCCTTACCTGTATGACCTGGTGTGGCGTTACCACCGCGCCTACGAACCCATCATCCGGCCGACGTACCACGACTTCCCGGAAGACACGCACTGCCTGGAAGAAAACGACGACATGCTGCTGGGCGCACATTTGCTGGTGGCCTCGGTGGTCGAGCCCGGCCAGACCGAGCGCCGCGTGTGGCTGCCCGGCACCGGCGGTTGGTACGAGGCGCACACCGCGCGGTACGTGAAAGCCGGCCAGCGGATCACGCTGAATGCGCCGCTGGATGGTCCGCCCCCATTGCTGGCACGCGAAGGCTGCGCCATACCGCTGAATCTGGGAGAAATCCATTTCGCAGCGGTCGAAGATCTGCGCGGCTTCCAGGTCTTTCCCCATCAGGGTGCGGGAAGTTTCGAAGCAAGCTGTTTTGAAGACGACGGCCATAGCCAGGCCTGGCGTAGCGGTGCTTATGGGCAGTGGCGCCTGCGTGTTGATTGCACCGAGCAAGGCCTGCGCATCGCGGTGTTCCGTGAGGGCGCACAGCCGCCTGTGCAAGACAACCTGGTCTTGCTGTTGCCGGCAACAGAGCAACGCCCGCTTAGCTTTGACGGCGGGGCGCTGGTGCAGGATCAGCTCGAAGGCGCCTGGAGGCGGCTGACGCTGAAGCTTTGACCCTATACGAGGGAAATGTGTCCTGGGCCGCTGCGATCCCGGGCAGCGGATCACCAGCCTTGGCGGTATGCCGTGACGGTGAAACACGATGGCCGGAGTTCTGGCACGTCCTTTGCATGCTGTCCTGCAGTGACGACAATTCACTACGGAAGGCTTCAAATGTTGGCCCTTATCATGCGACCCCTTGCATCTGTCGGCTTGGCGGYCGCTTTCACCACAACCGGCCTACATGCCTCAGACGCTGCCGCCGACCGCCCGGTCAGTCCAGTCAGCCAAACGCAAACCCTGCGTGTGCCGGACCACAATGTCAAACCGGTTAACGCGGCCAAAACCAGGGCCGAGGCAAAACGCACGCTGGGTACGAACCCGGCGATGCCACTTTGGGAAGGCCCCTGGGGTCCTCACCATTGAGGTGGACTTCGACGGAATTTGTAACTTGGCCCATCGCACTCTCCGGCGTCTCTGGTGTGATTGGCCTGGAGCGGCAACTTTGCGCGTTGATCAGTCTCCTGGCCCACGCCGCCTCCGCCTCATTCAGCTGGCCACCGCCGGAGCCTCAAGGGGCAGGCGGCGACTGGCTCGTCAACCACTGGCGCAGTGATTGGATTACGGGCGCCTTGGCGCGCTCGTTCGTCGTCACCAGAAAGTAACTGCGCGGCGAAATAAAGGGCTTGTCATTCAGCTTGACCAGGCGCCCGGTCTGCAGCGCCGATGCGCTCACATAGTCCGGCGCCAATGCGACACCCAGACCGGCCTCCGCTGCCGTCAATGCAAGCGACAGCAGACCGTAGTGGGCACCCGGCATCGGGACTTCTACAGACGCGCCCAGCTGCCGCAGGTAGGCCGGCCATGAGTTGGGCACCATGCTCTGGTGCAGCAAGGGCAGCGCTGCCATTTGTGTGCCCGTCAGCGGCGCCGCCAGCCGGCTCAGCGTGGGCGCCGCAAGAGGAAAGGAGTGCAGGGGGTGTAGCAGGTCGGCCACGCAGCCGGGCTCCGGCCCTTCGCAGTAGACGATGGCCGCGTCCAGCCCCGAGTCGCGCATGCTGATGGGCCCGGTATGCGTGGCCACGTCCAGCTGGATCTGCCGGTGCGCGATGGCGAAGGCGCACAGCCGTGGCATGGCCCACAGCGTGCCAAAGGTGGTGGGCACGGACAGCCGCAGTATCTTGCCTGGCATGGAGCCCATGGACGCGGCGATGGTCGCTGACTCCAGCTCGTCCAGCAGAGTTCGCACCCGCCGCAGGTAGCTGGCACCGTCAACCGTCAGCTCCATCCCGCTAGTTGTGCGCCGGCACAGTGCAACGCCGACAAAGCCCTCCAGGTCCGATAGCTGGCGGCTCACCGCGCTTTGCGTCAGACCCAGTTCATCGGCTGCGGCAGTGATGCTCAAGCGCCGTGCAATCACCTCGAAGGTGTTGAGGTTGACGATGGAGGGCAGGTGGCGCTGCGTTGGATATTTCATGGCGGTTACGGCCATTATTGGCATGGCATCCGTTCGCCCGCAATGAAAAAGGCTATGCAGGCATGAAATAAATGCAGGGGGGTATGCGTTTATTCCGTTGGACAGGCCGGCGCGCATGTCAGATATTCAGGGCGCCGCAGTGGGCGGCCCCTCAAGAACAGAAGTTGGAGTCACAGATGTCGAAATTTCAAGCGCGCCTTGTACTGCTGCTGGCGGCGGCCACGCTGGCTGGCACCGCCCTGGCGGCGGATTGGCCCGCCACCCAGCCTATCAAACTGATCGTGCCCTCGGCCGCCGGCGGCACGCCCGACCAGACCAGCCGAAAACTGGCCTACTACCTTCAGGACAAACTCAAACAAGCGGTGATCGTCGAGAACCGCCCCGGCGCGGCAGGCACCATTGCCATGCAGGCGGTGGCCACCGCCAAGCCCGACGGCTATACGCTGGGCTTCGGCAATATCGTGACCATGGCCATCAACCGCAGCCTGATTTCCAAGATGCCCTACAACCCCGATAAAGACCTGGCGCCGGTGGCCGTGCTCTCGCAGGTGCCCAATGTGCTGGTGGTCCGCCATGGCCTGCCCATCGCCTCGGTGCGTGAACTGGTCATCTATGCCAAGAGCCACCCGGGCAATCTGACCATGGGTTCCGGCGGCAACGGCACCACCAGTCACCTCAGCGGCGAAATCCTCAAGGAAAAAGCCGGCATCAGCTTCAGCCACATTCCCTACCGCGGGGCCCCGCAGGCGCAGACCGACCTGATCGGCGGGCAGATCGACTTCATGTTTGACAACCTGCCGTCCATGGTGGGCGCGATCCAGTCGGGCAAGGTGCGTCCGCTCGCGGTTACCAGTAAACGTCGCTCGGCGCTGCTGCCCAATGTGCCGACCATGGAAGAGGCGGGCATTGCAGGCTTCGAGGTGGTGGCATGGGGCGGCATTGTGGCACCGACGGGCACGCCTCGGCCCGTGATCCTGCGCCTGAACCGTGAGATCAACAACTGGTTGCAGGCACCTGCGACCAAAGCCGAATTCGCGCAAGTGGGGCAGGTCGCGCTCGGGGGAACCCCCGAGTTTTTCAAGACGCATATCGAC
>NZ_JBFUGX010000019.1:0-16532 GCF_056402675.1 Polaromonas sp. P3_C2
GGCGATCTGATCGCCCTTTGGTTTTCCGGGCTCCGTCACGGCGGGCATTGTCAGTGCAAAAAATCGCGCTCTTTCCGGCAGCGGCGAAACCCCTTTTCTGCAAACCGATGTGGCCATCAATCCCGGAAGTTCAGGCAGCCCACTCTTCAATGCAGACGGCGAGATCGTCGGCCTGAACTCGCTGATCTACAGCGGTAGCGGTGGCTACATGGGCGTGTCATTCTCGGTACCCATCAACCTGGCCATGGACATCGCATGGCGCCTGCGGTCACAGGGCCAGATACGGCGCGCCTGGCTGGGGGCCCGGCTGCAGGGCATGACCGCCGCGCTCGCGCAGTCCTTCGGGGTGCGCGACCCCACGGGTGCGCTGGTTGTGCAGGTCACGCCTGGAGGGCCTGCTGCTCTGGCAGGTATGCAGCGCGGTGACATCATCACAGCCTTTAACGGTGCAAAGGTCCGGGATTTCAGCAGCCTGGCATTGCAGATGAGCGACCATGGGACGAGCACGCCAGGCACGCTGGAGGTATGGCGCGAGGGCCGGAGAAAAACGGCAACGATCCTGCTGGCGGAGGCACCTGCAGGCGCGYAGCGCCCATTGGCGGCGCCGGTCACCGGCGACCTCCCTCGTTTGGGTCTCGGATTGACCGAGTCCGGGAAGGACTTGCAGGCACAACTGGGCATAGATGGCGGCCTGCTGGTGCGTCGGGCCGCCGGAGTGTCACGCAGCGAAGGCATACAAGCCGGAGACGTGCTTATCGCCGCCAATGAATTCAGGCTGGACAGCGTGGCGGATTTTGACCGCGTGTTATCCCGTCAGGAACCTGGTTCCAGCATTGCGCTGCTGGTGCTGCGGGACGGGAACACAGCCTATGTTCCGCTGCGCATTCCTGCGGCAATCAAGCGCCAGGTGGATGCTGGAACAGACGCTCAGTCCAAACCAATAGCCCAGTAAAGCGGGCAAAATTTGAACAAGCCTGTCAACAGCGGAATCAGGCCCACCAAGCCCCACCAGCGGGCATTTCCGTCGAGCGCGAACAAGAGCGCCAGCAGCAAGATGCCGGCTGCGATGCGAAGCCTTCTTTCGATGGGGCCTATCCCGTATTTCATAGCGAAGTCCTTGTGTCTTGATCCGGTGTTCAGCGTATCCCGGCCCGTAACGCCGCTGCTTGACGAATGTCAAGGCAAGCACGTCCGCGCCTCCCTACAGTGACATACCCGCTTTGTGCGGATGATGAACACATTCAAGGGGAAGAACCATGAAAACCGATATGCAACTCAAGGCCGATGTCACCGCCGAACTCGCTTGGGAGCCTGCCGTCAACTCAGCCGGCATTGGTGTTCTCGTCAATGACGGCGTGGTGACGCTCACAGGGCACCTGAACACCTTCGCCGAAAAAGTCGCGGCCGAGCGGGCCGTGCGCCGCGTAGCCGGTGTGCGCGGGCTGGCGATCGAGCTGGACGTGAAACTGGTGGCCGCCCACCATCGCAGCGATTCCGAGATCGCCTCAGTCGCCGCATCCGCGCTGCGCTGGAGCGTGTTGCTGCCGCTGGACCGCATCAAGGTTGAGGTCGAAAAAGGATGGGTCACCCTTACTGGCGACGTCGACTGGGCTTACCAGTCCAGCACCGCCGAAAAATGCGTGCGCGGCCTGGTGGGCGTGCGCGGCCTGTCCAACAACATCGTTGTCAAGCCCACCGTCAGCATTCGGGACGTCGCGGCCGAGATTTCCGCCGCGCTCGAGCGTCAGGCCGATCGCGAAGCCCGGCACATCCAGATCGACGTGAAAGGCGGCGTCGTCACCCTTCACGGCAAGGTGCACTCCCTGGCCGAGCGCGAAGCGGCCGCCGGCGCGGCATTCGCCGCCAGGGGCGTCACCCGCATCGTCAACAAGCTGGAAGTCACCGCCTGAAGCGGTGGCCTGTTTCCGCCCATTTTTTTCAGGAGTACCCACATGCCCTTTCTTCATGCCGTGGTCTGGCTGGACCATCACCAGGCCCAGCTGATCCAGTTCAACGCCGAACAGGCCGAGGCGCGCAAGCTGCGCGCGCATTCCCATGCCACGCCCCAGCACGGCAGCGAGGTGCGCACCCGGCATGAATTTTTCGGCGATGTCTGCGATGCGCTGGACGGCATGGAATCCATCCTGGTGACGGGCGGGCACACGGCACAGGCCGACTTCCGCCACTACGTCGACAAACATCGCCCTTCCCTGGCGCCGTGTATCGCCGGCTGGGAGACCGTAGACAACCCAAGCGAGGCCCAGTTGCTGGCCTTGGGCCGGCAGCGGAAGCACCAGGCCGCTATCGGCCTGGTCACCGGACACTGACAGCCTCCCGGAGAACTTCGTGGCCGCCGGCATCCGGTCCGCCCAAGCGCCACGCCACGATGCCGCTACTTGATCCAGCACAAATTACAGCACCCGGCGAAGGCCTATCGTGGATCTACCTTTAACGCTGGAGAAATGTATGCACTCAACTCACCTTCTCAGCTTTGGCTTCGCCTTCCTGGCCGCCGGCGCCGCCGTGGCGCAGCAGCCCGCCCCGCCCGCAGCACCGGCTGCGTCCGCAGCCAGGCCCGGTCCTCGATCCGGCATGGGTCCCGGTATTGGCCGCGATTTCACGCCCGGCTGGATGATGATGAGTCGCGAGGAGCGCGACGCCCATCGGCAGCAGATGCTGAACGTCAGATCGGTGGAGGAATGCCGCCGGCTCCGCGACGAACACCTCAAGGAGATGGCCGAACGTGCCAAGGCGCGGGGTGTTGCGATGCCGGGTCCCCGCCACGACGCCTGCGCAAACCTGCGCCCCTGAACGGTGCGGAACAAGGATACTTCGATCTACGGACCTTGACTTGAATTTTCTGTTAACGGAAAGAGTGACTGATGTACATCGACTGGAATGCGTTCACGCCATGGACGGCCCTGGCAGGCGGAGGCCTGATCGGCCTGGCGGCGGCCATGTTTGTCCTGCTCAACGGGCGCATCGCCGGCATCAGCGGCGTGTTGGGTGGCCTGTTGCGTCCCGCGCGCGGCGACATCGGCTGGCGCGTCGCGTTCGTGGCGGGACTGGTGGGTGCACCGCTGCTGTTTGCCCTGTTCGCCCAACTGCCGCGGCCACAGATTGATGCCGGCTACGGAACCCTGATTGCAGCCGGATTCATCGTCGGGCTGGGCACGCGCTACGGCTCCGGCTGCACCAGCGGACACGGTGTTTGCGGCATCTCGCGCTTGTCGCCGCGTTCACTGGTTGCCACGGCCGCCTTCATGCTGGCCGGCTTCGTCACGGTGTTCCTCGTGCGTCATGTCTTTGTGGTGGGGTGAGCGGCCATGTACAACCTTCTTTCCCTGCTGGCCGGCGCGGTCTTCGGCCTGGGCCTGCTGGTCTCCGGCATGGCAAACCCCGCCAAAGTACTCGGATTCCTGGATCTGGCGGGCCCGTGGGACCCTTCGCTGGCCTTGGTCATGGCAGGGGCCATCGCCGTCGCATCCATTGCATTCGGGGTGGCAGGTCGCCGCCACCTGAGCCTCATGGGGCAGGAAATGAAGCTTCCTTCCTCCCGTACCATGGACCGCCGGCTGGTCGCCGGCAGCCTGCTGTTCGGAGTCGGCTGGGGTATCGCCGGCTTCTGCCCGGGCCCGGCGCTCGTCGCGCTCGGCATGGGCCAAGGCAAGGCCGTCGTCTTTGTCGCGGCCATGCTGGCGGGAATGGGTGCGTTCGAACTGCTCGAACGGCGGGGCAATCCCCAACATCCGAAGGCAGGGTGACCCCATGGAGGCGATGCTCGTCTGGCTGGCCGCCTGCGTTACCGGCGTTGCGCTGCTCTTCTACGAGGCAACGCTTGCCTTCGCCCAGCGCCGCAGGCCGGAGCAACTGGCCCGCGCGGCACATGCCAGCTTGCGTGAGCAATGGTTTGCCGCCGTCTCCATGCAGCAGGGCTCCGAGATCCTGGCCGTGCAGACACTTCGCAACGCATTAATGTCGGCGTCGATGACCGCATCCACGGCCGCGCTTGCGTTGATGGGCACGCTGACGCTGGCCGTGCCCGCGCTGCGCGAGAAGCTGAGCGGCAATCCCCGCTGGCATGCTTCCTTCGAGCCCTGGCTGGTCATGGAACTCGCTCTGCTGGCCTTGCTGTTCGCATCGCTGGTCTCCTCGGTGATGGCGGTGCGTTACTACAACCATGCCGGCTTCATTGGGGGCATGCCCGTCGGTTCAGACGCCAGGAAACAGTGGACCCCGGCGGGGATCGAGTATGTGCGCAGGGCCGGCGTGCTCTATGGCTGGGGTTTGAGGCAGCTCCTGCTCGTTGCCCCGGTGGTAGCCTTCATCCTTCATCCCGCGGCGGGCCCGATCGCGGCTGCGATCGTTCTGGGTGTTTTGTGGAGAATGGACCAGATCGGCTCCGGCCCCGCCGACCCGAGCCGAAGCCTGTGAGCCACCCGYTGATGCCCCGCCACCCTTGAAAGAAAATCCCATGAGCCGTACAGCGCGTATTCAAGCTTTCTTCGACCCGGAAACCTGGACCGTGTCGTATGTCCTGTCGGACCCGGCGACGGGAAACGCCGCGGTGATCGATCCGGTGCTCGGATACGACTTCAAATCGGGGCGCACGCATACCCGGGCGGCGGACCAGGTGCTGGCCCACCTTGTGGCCGCAGGCCTGAAGGTGCAATGGATACTGGAAACCCACGCGCACGCGGACCATCTGTCGGCGGCCCGCTACCTGCAACAGGCTGTCGGCGGAAAGATTGCGATCGGCGAGAACATCAGGCAGGTTCAGGCGGTGTTCAAGAAGCTCTTCAACCTGGAGCGCACTTTTCTGCCCGACGGCAGCCAGTTCGACCATCTGTTCAAGGACGGCGAGCGGTTTTGGATCGGACAGCTGGAGGTCACCGCGCTGCTTGTGCCCGGACATACGCCGGCCGACATGGCCTACGCGGTGGAAGACCTTGTTTTCGTCGGCGACACGCTCTTCATGCCCGACGTGGGTACGGCACGCGCTGATTTTCCGGGCGGCGATGGGCACCAGCTTTACCGTTCCATCCGCCGGCTGCTGGAACTGCCGCGGGAGACGACGATGTTCGTGTGTCACG
The DNA here is from genome assembly GCF_056402675.1 of Polaromonas sp. P3_C2. NCBI lineage: Bacteria > Pseudomonadati > Pseudomonadota > Betaproteobacteria > Burkholderiales > Comamonadaceae > Polaromonas > Polaromonas sp. P3_C2. The sequence goes on from NZ_JBFUGX010000019.1 coordinate 5,094, forward strand.
ACTATCCGCCGCAGGCGCGAGCGCCCGCGTGGGAGACGACCGTCGGTGAACAGCGCGAGAAGAACATCCACGTGCATGACGGGGTCACCGAAGATGCCTTCGTCCGGATGCGCACGGCGCGGGATGCCACCCTCGAAATGCCGACTCTGATCCTGCCCTCCCTGCAGGTGAACGTGCGCGCGGGACAGCTTCCGCCTCCGGATGACAACGGTGTGTCCTATCTGCGCATTCCGCTGAACGCGCTGCCCACCGCGAAGCAATAAGTACCATGCACCTTCGACCTCTATTGTGTTTCTTCACCCGCATGCGCTTCATGCCACGAAGCCGGGCCCTCCCGTTGGGTATGTGAATGCGTGTGCGACGGCGCCTGTGCACGCAGCGTGCCCAGCTGTCCCTCGAGATCGGCGATGCGGTTGATATAGTCCAGCAGGACGGCAACCGTGAAGATATCCAGATCCAAGTCGCTACGAACGCTCATGGCCTGGCGCAAGGGAGCGATGCAACTGTCGCTAAAGAGCGGCCGTAGCAGGAATGACCGGCATATTGCGTCCACTGGAGCAGCTTGTGCCAGGCGGTGGCGGCCATTTCCGCCTGTTTTCCCGGCGATGCCGCCAGGTGGCTCAGCCAGTCGGCCTGCGCCAGTAGTACGGATGCGGGCGAAATGCCGTTGGCCATGCGGGCCAGCAAAAGCTGCAGCGGCACATCCGCGGGCGCGGGCCCGGCGGGCGCAATGGTCAGCTCGGCGGGCATGTTCCGGTTTCCGGTGGTTAAAAAACGGCGGCACCGCGGCGGCAGGAAGGAACGCGCTCACACGGCGCTGGGCGACAGGTCCGTCGGCCGGACCACATCGTCCTTCTTCGCGTGGTCCCGGACCGCGGCGCCGAAGACGTTCAGGTCGGACGCGTAACTGCCGTCATCCACTTCGCGCGCGGTGAACGAGGTCGACAGGATGGGCGGACGGCCCAGTATCCGGTCGATCTCGGCGAAGGCATTGGTGGCGCCCTTGCCGCCCATCACCGAGATGACGGCAACCCGCTTGAGGCTGGAGGTATGGTCGCGCACAAAACTGCGCATGGGCCCGGCCAGCTCGGCAAGCCAGATGGGCGCGATCAGCACCACCGTGCCGAAACTGCGCGGGTCAGGCCCCTCGTAGCGGATCTCGGGATGGCGCCTGAGCAGCGAATCCAGTACGCAGCGCAGCATGCCCACGGTGCCGGCGCGTGAGCGCGTTTCGCGCACCTCGCCACGCGGCCACTGGAACTGGCTGGCCAGCAGGTCGGCCACGCGGCGCGAGGTGCCGGTATTGGAATAACAGACGATAAGGGTGGAGTTGGACATGATTCTGTTCCTTCGAAGGTTGGGCTCGGTGGCGCTTGGTCGGGCGCTGGTCTGGTACCGGGCACCAGCAAGGGTATGGGAGGCGACCGGCTCACCCCTTGACGTACATCAAGGGCGGCAGCCTTGCCGCAGGACTCTCCCCCGCTCACGCCTTGCGCGATGCCGTTGAAACAAAGCGCAGGGCCAGCAGCCACAGCGTCATGGCGCCCAGGATCAGCAGCAGCCAGGCGGCGCCCCGCCCGGACGGCGCGGCAAAGCCCATGACCCCGCGCAGCCAAGGCTCCCACAGCGCCAGCGAAAGCAGCGCGGCCACGGCGGCGGCCAGACGCGGGAGCCAGGGATTCCTGAAGATATGCACCGAATGCCGGTGAACCAGCACCAGCAGGAACAGGCCCGCGACCAGGCTCACGAACATCGTCGTGCGCACCTCGGCAGCGGGCCAGCCTTGCTCCAGCAGGGACCAATTGGCCGCGAGCAGAACAAAGGCCAGGCCAAAGCCTTGCGACAGGCCATAGACCATGTTGCGCAAGGCAAACGGCGAATCCGCGGCCGGCCTGGGCGGACGGCGCATCAGCTGGGAATCCGCCGGCTGAGCTTCAAACAATATCGAGCAGGCCGGATCAATGATCAGCTCAAGCAGGATGATCTGCGCGGGCAGCAACAGGGCGGGCCAGCGAAGCAAGGCGGGAACCAGAGCAAGCGCCACGATGGGCGCGTGCACCGCGAAGACGAAGCGCACGGCGCTGCGGATGTTGTCGTCGACGTGGCGGCCCTGGCGTATGGCGGTCGCGATGCTGGCGAAGCTGTCGTCCAGCAGCACCAGGGCCGCGGCTTCGCGCGCCACGTCGGTCCCGCGCTCGCCCATGGCGATCCCGGCATCCGCGGCCTTGAGCGCGGGTGCATCGTTGACGCCGTCGCCCGTCATGCCCACCGTGCCGCCGTCGGCCTGCAGCGCGCGCACCAACCGCAGCTTCTGCTCGGGCCTGAGCCGCGCGCAGATGGCTGCGTTCCTCAAGCGGGTCCGCAGCGAGGCATCGTCCAGCGCATCGATGTCCGCACCGGTCAGCACGTCGGAGGGATTGGGCAGGCCCGCCTGTCGGGCGATCGCACTGGCCGTCACAGGGTGGTCCCCCGTCATCATGATCACGCGTATGCCCGCCTCGCGGCAATCCTGGACGGCTTGCGGTACCGTGGGCCGCAGCGGATCGGCCAGGCCCAGCAAGCCGGCAAAGCGCAGCGTGAAGCCCTGCTGGCTTTCGGGCAATGCGGTACCCGTCCACTCACCGCTCGCCACACCGAGCACGCGCAGGCCTCTTGCCGCCATGTCCTGCACCTGCTGCTGCACCGCCTCGCGTTGAAGCCCCGGGAGCCGGCACAAGTCCATGACCGCCTCCGGCGCGCCTTTGGTGGCCAGGAAATAACGCCCTTGGATCTCGCCGCCGTAGGCATGGGTGACGGCCAGTAGCTGCGGCGTGAGCGCATATTGCAGCGCCGGCGCGGTGCCCTGGCGCGCTGTCGAATCCGGGCCCAGGCGCAAATCCCCGAGGACCCGTATGGCTTTTTCCATGGGGTCAAACGGCTTCGGCGGCGTGGCCAGCATCGCGCATTCGAGCAGTCCCGTGAGCGCGGGAGGAAGCTGCGCATCGCTGCCGGCCTTGAACACGGCATCCGCACCCGCCAGCTCAACGAGCGCCATGCGGTTCTGCGTCAGGGTGCCGGTTTTGTCCACGGCCAATACCGTGATCGCGCCCAGCACCTCGATGGCGTCGACCCGGCGCGTGAGGATTTTCTGCCGGGACAATCGCCAGGCCGCCAGCGCCAGGAACACCGCGAGGACGACGGGAATCTCCTCCGGCAGCACCGCCATCGCAAAAGCAATCGCCGGCAGCAGGCTGGCGACAAAGCCCTGGCCGTCCCTGAGCCAGGCCAGCAGCACCAGCAGCGCGGCGACGGCCAGCCCGGCGCCGGCGAATCCCCGCACGATGCGCCGCGACTGCCGGTACAGCCTGGAGGCCGGAGCCTGCGTCGTCGCAAGGGCCACGCCGATGCGGCCCATCGCGGTGCGGCCCGCGGTGGCATGCACCCGGGCCAGGCCCGTACCCTGCGTGATCACCGTACCGGCGTAAACCGATGCGCCGCTTTCGCCATCGGGTCCAAGGCCGTCCCGCTGCTCGGGCTCGGGCAATTTGGGCCTGGGCACGGATTCGCCGGTCAGCAGCGACTCGTCGACTTCAAGGGCGCCCTCCAGCAAGGCCGCGTCGGCGGCGATGCGGTCGCCTTCGCGCAGCACCAGCACATCCCCGCAGACCACTTCGCGGCAAGCAATGCGAAGCTCTCTGCCGTCCCGAAGGACCAGCGCGCGCGGCGCCGACAGTTCACGCAAGGCCTCCAGCGCCCRCTGCGTTTTGCGTTCCTGGAACAGCGTCAGCGCGACGATCAGCAAGACCGAGGCCAGCAAAAACGTGGCCTCGGCCGTGTCACCCAGCACCAGGTAACCCGTGCCCGCCGCGAGCAGCATCAGGAACATGGGCTCCTTGACGACACCCAGTGCGATCCACCCAAAGCTTTGCGGTTCGCTTCCGGGCAGCAGGTTGGGCCCGTCGGCGCGCAACCGCGCGTCAGCTTCCTCGCCGCTCAGTCCCGGGGCCGCGGGCGCCGGCTCACGCGGGGGGGCGGCGGCTCGGGCTGCGGTGTTCATGGTTCCGGCGCGATCCGCACAGCCCGTCAGCTATTTTTTGGCGCCGGAATCCGCGCCCTTGTCCGCCGCCTGTTTGCCGGCCTCGGCCGATTCCTGCGCGGCTTTGTCCGCGCTTCTCAAGGCATCCTGCGTGGCCTTCATGGCCTTCTGTGTTTGCGCCTGGTCGGACTGGCCGGCCTTGCGCAGCGCTTCCCCGGCGCGACCCGACGCCGCGCGCACTGCGCTCGCCGCCCGCCTGGCCGCCTCGGCCGCCTTTGCCGTGAGCTTTTTCATGTCGTCGGTGGCCGTCGCGGCGGCATGCTCGGCCTTTTCGCGGGCCTTTCTTGCGGCTTCGTCCGCCTTGAGCGCCTGCTCCCGGATATTCGCGGCGGTCCGCTTCGAGACGTCCTGGGCGGCGGTCYCCGCCAGCTGCAGCGTGAGTTTGACCAGGTCGGCCGCCGCGCGGGCGGAATCGGCCGCCTCTTGTGCAGCTTTCTGCGCGGCCGCCTTTGACCGCGCGGCCACGCCGGCCGGCGCGCTGGCGGCCCCGGTCGGCGCCTGGGCCCTTTCAGGGGCCTGGGCCCGGGCATCACCTGCCGCGTAGCCCATGGCGCTTGCAGCAAAGGCGGCGGCAATCACAAAAGTCTGGGTATTCACGGTCGGCCTTTCAACGAAGTTGGGGGTCCACCATGATGGCCACACCGGGCGACAACGCATTTGACTTGGCGCAACTGGCACGCAATGGCCACTTTATGCAGGATTGGAAGCGTCGTTCAAGGCCTCTGGCGCGGCCCCTGCTTCTCCCCTGCTTGCGCCAGATCAACATCGGTTTTCTCTAGCGTCATGAAAATCGCGGTTGAAGCAGACACAAAGACCATCCACTTTTTTCAGGCCTCTTCATGAAGCACTATGACAACACATTGGCAGGACACTTCGGCGGCATCCTGGCCCGGCGCGAAACCGAATTACGGGACGCCTTGGATAGGGGAAACAAAAAGGAACTCGCGGCTGACCAGGCCGGCGGCGAGGTGCAGGATTTCAAGGACCTGGCCGAGCGGGAGTCGCAGTCCGACATGGCGGCGATGGACACGGCGCGAGCCACTGCCGAGCTTTCCCTGGTGGTGGCGGCCCGGCGCCGGTTGCGGGAAGGCAGCTTCGGTCAATGCGCTGGATGCGGCAAGCCGCTCGATCTGCGCCGCCTGGAAGCGCTGCCGGCCGCCGCATTCTGTGTGTCGTGCCAGACTGCCAGCGAAAAAATGCCGCACCAGCCCACCGGCAGTTGATCCGCATCAATAGTTTGTCCCCGGGAATCGTCAATATTCATGACGTTTCAACTCCCGTGAGGTACCACCGTGTTCAAGCGAATCCTGATTCCCGTGGACGGCAGCGACACCGCCACCAAAGCCCTTGTCGCTGGCCTGCAGATCGCGCGTGAAACCAGCGCCAGCGTGCGGTTGGTGCATGTCGTCAATGAAATGGCCTACCTGGGCGGGATAGATCCCCATGGCACGTACTCGGCCGACCTGGCCGGCATGATGCGCGAAGGCGGCGCCAAGGTATTGACCGACGCAATGGCCGTCGCCCAGTCGGCAGGTATCGAAGCCAGCCAGGCACTGCTCGATGAATCCGGCAAGCGCCTCGGCGAAGTCATGGCCACGGCAGCCAAGCTATGGGGTGCCGACCTTGTGGTGGTGGGCTCCCACGGCAGGCGCGGCATAGGGCGCGTGCTGCTGGGCAGTGGCGCGGAGCAAATATTGCGACTGTCGCCTGTGCCTGTACTGGTTATTCGCAGTGCACCGCCGGAAGCGAGTTCGGGCTAGCGGAACTGCTGCATGCCCCGTGAACACTTTGACCCTGGCGCAGAAATAAATCCAGCCAAATCAAGGACTTACGGGTGATGGGTGCGGGTCAGACTCGCAGCAGTTGCCCACCATTCCTCTTCGACCTGCCTCTCGAGCTATTGTTCGCCCATGGCTTTTGTTTCCACTCGCGGCTGGCTCACCATAGCCAGGAGAGATTCGATGTCTGCGGGCTTCACCACATGATGGTCAAAACCCGCTTGTTGGGAGCGCAGCCGGCTTTCGGCTTCGCCGTAGCCGGTCAAGGCAATCAGCAGCGTTGTTTTCGATTCCGGGCGACTGCGCAGCTGGCGAGCAACTTCAAAGCCGTCCAAGCCGGGCAAACCGATGTCGAGGATGACTACGTCCGGCACGAATTCCCGGGCGATATGGAGCGCTGACGCACCATCATTCGCGATCCTCACATTAAAACCTTCCAGCTCCAGCAGCACTTGCAGCGTTTCTGCGGAAGCGCATAAATCGTCGACTACAAGGACTTTTCGGGGAACAGCAGCCACCGGTTTGGCGGCCGCCGGCGCAGCCACCACAGGAAGACCGGCATCGTTGCCTGAAATCCTCGCCGGAAAATAAAGGGATATCCGGCTTCCCATGCCTTTGCCTTCGCTATAAGCCTCTACTTTGCCGTTGTGCAACTCGACCAAATGCTTGACCAGTGTCAAGCCGATACCCAGGCCGCCTTGCGCGCGGTCCAGAGCCTGATCGCCCTGGGCAAAGAGGTCGAATACATGCGGCAGGAATTCGGGCTCAATGCCCTGGCCGTTGTCTGATACGAACAGGGTGACGCCCTCCTCCTGCAGCGAAGCGTTCAGCTCGATCTTTCCATGCTGATCCGTGAACTTGGAGGCATTGTTCAGCAGGTTGGAAAGTACTTGCGACAAGCGCACCAAATCGCCCTGGAGCACCACGGCTTCAGCTGGAAGACGGACAGTCAATTCCTGATTCCTGGCTGCCAGCAGCGGGCTGCTGGCCTCCACTGCATGCTCGCACAATGTCGAGAGCAGGACCGGCTCCATGTGAACCGTCACCTTGCCCCTGACGATCCGCGAGACGTCCAGAAGATCATCGATCATTCGTGACATGTGATCGACCTGCCGTGCAATGACATCACGCGCCCATGCAACTTTCGGGTTGACCACATGGGAACTGTGAATGATGTGCACTGCGTTCCTGATCGGAGCCAGCGGATTCCTGAGCTCGTGCGCCAGCATGGCAAGGAACTCGTTCTTGCGGCGATCCGCTTCCTGAACCAGCGTATAGAGTCTGGCGTTTTCCATTGCAATAGAGGCACGGCCCACCACCTCGCTGAGCAGGGCGGCGTCCGCCTGCGCAAAACCGCCGGCCTTGCCGAACAGGATGAGTGCGCCCAGCATCTGCTCACGCGCGACCAGCGGACAAATAGCCATCTCCTCATGGTCCGCCGGCAGCTCCGGCCAGGCAGGCTGCGGGGCTGCCGCGGAGGCCGTCGACGCCGCGCACAATTCCGTTGYGGGCAGAAACGCTATCTTCCGCGAGAGCATGGCGCTGCGGACCGTCGCCGCCATGGAGGCGCTCAACTCGCGATGGCATTCGAGTACGACAGGGCCCGCGGAGGGATCCGGGCCACCCGCAATCTTGAGGCAGCGACAGTGCAGTTCGCCATGGCTGTCCAGCAAGGCGACGGCCGCCATGGCGCCAAGGTCCGGTACGGCGATATCCGCCAGCGCTTGGGCAGTGGCATCGATATTAAGGGACATGGACAGGCGTTGGCTGGCATCCGACAGGAAGGCGGCGCGCCGCGTGGCATCCTCTGCAGCGGTGCGTGCCGCCTCGGACCGCGCCAGCGCCTCGCGCTCGACGGCCTGTTGCTGAAGCTGCCGGTTCATGCGGTGCAGGTCGACGAAAACCTTGACCTTGGAGCGCAACACCCCAGGCACGACGGGCGACGAGATGTAGTCCACCGCGCCCAGCGCGTAACCCTTGGCGGCCTGTTCCTCGTCCACATAGGCCGTGATGAAAACAATGGGCGTTTGCGCTGTCTTCTTGTACTGCCGGATCATGCTGGCGGTCTCCAGCCCGTCGAGGTCGGGCATGTTGACGTCCAGCAGGATGACCGCAAACTCCATCTGCAGGATGAGGCGCAGAGCCTCCCGGCCCGAGCGGGCGCTGACGATGTTTTGCCCCAGTTCTTCCAGGATGCTGTTCATGACAACATGCTTCTCCGGCAGGTCGTCGACGATCAGGATGTTGACCAGGTCCGGATTCAGCATGTTTGCCGGCTCCTGCGGCATGAGGACGGCACTCACCGGGGCAACCAGGCACGCAGCACGGCCAGCAGGTTTTCCGTATTGACGGGCTTGGAGAGGTAGTCCCAGGCGCCGGCCTCTATGCATTTCTCGCGGTCCCCCTTCATGGCTTTGGCCGTGACCGCGATCATGGGCAAGGTCTTGCCGGCCGGCAGCTTGCGAATCTCCTGCATGGTGACCAGCCCGTCCATCACCGGCATCATGATGTCCATCAGTACCACGCTGAGCTGCGGATCGGAGGCAACTTTGGCAATGGCGTCGTGGCCGTTGTCAGCCCAGACGATGTCCATGCCCTCCCCCTCCAGCACGGTGGCCAGAGCGAAGATATTGCGCATGTCATCGTCGACGATCAGTACCCTTTTTCCCGCGAGTGACTTGTTGGCATCGTGGAAGTTTCGCAAGGTGCTGCGCTGCCTGTCCGTCATGCGCGCCTCGCTTACATGCAGGGCATGCAGGGCCAGGTCTATCACCCGGGGGACAGACCTGGCTTCGCGGAAAAAATAGCCGTCGTGTGACTGCCAAGCAGGCTGAAGCTGCGCATCGATCATGCCTTCACGCCAGACCACCATCTGCAGCGGCCCGAGCACCGAGGCTGCGGGCGAGGCATTTCGCAAGCGGTCGAACCCGTTCGCCAGTGACGCCTCATCAATCACGGCGCATTCGAAGCGGGCGAAGTCCTCGGGTTTGACGTCCGCCAGTGACGGCACCGCGAGGCACTGAACATGGCTGCCGCCCAGCAGGCCGGTGACCTCGGCACGCAACGCTTCGTCCATCAGGGCAACAACCACGTGCCGCACCGGGCGCGACACATAACGGTGCAGCTGATCCAGCATTTCGTCGAGAACTTCCTTGGCTGGAATCGGTTTCTCGATGAATGCCATGGCGCCGGATCGATAGGCGCGCTCCTTGGAATCGTCGGTGGATATCACGCAAACCGGAATGTKCCTGACGCTGAAGTCCTGCTTGATGCGCTCGAGCACGCGCCAGCCCTCCATGTCGGGAAGATGCATGTCCAGCGTGATGGCCGAAGGCTTGAACTCGGCGGCAAGCGTGAGGGCGCGGGCCCCCAGCGACGTCACCAGGCCCTTGAACCCCTTGGCCCTTGCGGCATCAAGCAAAAAGCTGGCAAAGGCCAGGTCGTTCTCCACAATCAGGAGCACAAAGTCGCCAGGCTGGATGGTGTGCCGGTCATCCGCAGCCTCATTGGCCGCAGAGTGCGTGTCCAGCGACAGAACGGAATCATCGAAGGCGACTTCCATCTTCTCGAAACCCAGGCGGCTGATCGGCGCGGCCGGCTCGAAGCGCTGCTCGGCGCTGCTGCCCTGTTTGCGCGCTACGCGCGTCGAAGCGTAGACCAGCGGCAGGTAGAGCACAAAGCTGCTGCCTTCTCCCGGCGCGCTGGACAGGCGTATTTCGCCGCCCAGCAGGCGCGAGAGTTCGCGACTGATGGCCAAACCCAGACCGGTACCGCCGTACTTGCGGCTGGTACTGCCGTCAGCCTGCTGGAAGGCTTCAAAGATGATCTGCTGCTTGTCGGCGGAAATACCGATACCTGTGTCAGTGACGGAAAACGCCAGCACCTGCTGCGCGCGGTTGAGTTCCTCGTTGTCCGGACTCCAGCCGGTAAAGGCTTCTTCTATCGCCAGGGCCACATGACCCTGGTGCGTAAATTTGAAGGCGTTCGACAACAGGTTTTTGAGAATTTGCTGCAGGCGCTTGACGTCGGTCACCATGGAAACCGGCAACTGCAGCCCGGTAGTGATCAGGAAATCCACATTCTTGGCTTCGGCCACATGGCGGAAAGTGCGCTCGACGTACATCTGCAGATCGGACAGCCGCAGCTCGTTCACGTCCACCACCACCGTGCCCGACTCGATTTTCGACAAGTCCAGGATATCGTTGATCAGCATCAACAGGTCGTTGCCGGAGGAATGAATGGTCTTGGAAAACTCCACCTGCTTGTTGGTCAGGTTGCCTTCCGAGTTCTTGCACAGCTGATCGGACAGGATCAGCAGGCTGTTCAGCGGTGTGCGCAACTCATGCGACATATTGGCCAGAAACTCCGACTTGTACTTGGACGTGAGCGAAAGCTGCTTGGCCTTTTCTTCCAGTGCCTGCCGGGCTTGTTCGACCTCCTGGTTCTTGCGCTCCACCTCGTCGTTCTGCTGGACCAGCAGATGGGCCTTTTCCTGCAGTTCCTCGTTGGTCTGCTGCAGTTCTTCCTGCCGGCTTTGCAGCTCCTGCGCCAGGGACTGCGACTGGGTCAGCAAGTCCTCGGTGCGCATATTCGCTTCAATCGTGTTGATCACGATGCCGATACTCTCAGTGAGCTGGTCCAGGAAAGCCTGGTGGGTTGGGTTGAATCGCTCGACCGAGGCGAGTTCCACCACACCGCGGACCTGGCCTTCGAAGATGATGGGCAGCACCAGGATGTCCATAGGCGCCACTTCGGTGAGGCCGGACGATATCTTGAGGCCCTGCGGTAGCGAGGACGTCAACAAGATCTTTTGTTTGTCGAAAGCGCACTGGCCTATCAGGCCCTGGCCCAAGTCGATTTCCTTGCCGTAAGCGCCCTGCCCTTCGGAGGCGTAGCTGGCCATGAGACGCAGGCGCGGCCTCTCTTGCGTGTAGCTCAGCACATAAAACTCCGCCTGCTGCGCGCCAACCACCGGTGCCAGCTCCGAGAGAATCAGATGCCCCACGGCCACCAGGTCTTTCTGGCCCTGCAGCATCCGGCTRAATTTGGCGAGATTGGTTTTGAGCCAGTCCTGCTCGGTATTGACCTGGGTCGTGTCCTTGAGGTTGCGGATCATTTCATTGATCGTGTCTTTCAGCGCCGCCACCTCACCGAGCGCCTCGACCGTGATGGACCGCGTCAAGTCACCTTGCGTCACGGCAGTGGCCACCTCGGCAATGGCGCGCACCTGGGTCGTCAGGTTGGCAGCCAGCTGGTTCACGTTCTCCGTCAGGCCTTTCCAGGTGCCGGCGGCTCCGGGCACCTTGGCCTGCCCGCCCAGCTTGCCTTCCACGCCGACCTCGCGCGCCACCGTGGTTACCTGATCGGCGAAGGTGGCCAGGGTGTCAGTCATGCCGTTGATGGTGTCGGCCAGCGCGGCGATCTCGCCCTTGGCTTCCACGGTCAGCTTGCGCTCCAGGTCGCCGTTGGCCACGGCCGTCACCACGCGCGCAATGCCTCGCACCTGGCTGGTCAGATTGCCAGCCATGAAGTTCACGTTGTCAGTCAAATCCTTCCAGGTACCGGCCACGCCCTGCACGTCAGCCT
>NZ_JBFUGX010000020.1:0-16169 GCF_056402675.1 Polaromonas sp. P3_C2
CGCAGACAGCAGGGTCGCCTTTTCTTTTGCTTACTTTGCTTTTGGCGAAGCAAAAGAAAAGTGAGTTGCCGCCGGGCAACCCCCGGCCAGCAGAACTCAGCAAAAAGCGCAACGCAGGAGCAAGAACCGGCCCAAACAGAATCAGTTCAACAATCCAGCCCTCAATCAACCACCCGCTTGAGCCGGATCTCTTCCAGCTTGGCACTGCCAAAAGCCACCGTCTTGAGCGATGGCATCTCGCGCTTGAACCCCGCAGCGTGTTCATAAAAGCGCAGCGCACGCTCATTGCGCAAAAGCACCCACAGCGTGACCTGCGTGCAACCCTCTTCTTTCAGGCCCTCACGCGCGCCGTCCCACAGGGCCAGGCCTGCGCCCTTGCCCCAATGTTCTGGCAGCACATACAGCGCCCAGATTTCGCCAACAGTGGATTTGGTGCCGGCATCGCGGGAACGGTCAAAGCCGACAAAGCCCACGATCTCATCTCCGTCCGTGGCCACCAGCAGTTGCGGTTCGCTGAATTCGATGGCTTCGCGCCAGTAAGGCAGGCGTTTTTCTACCGTGATCTTGCCGAGGTAGTCCTCGGGCATGAGGTCTTTATAAGCGGCCTGCCAGGTGGCGACATGGATTTCGGCAATGGTTTTGGCATCGCGGGGCGTAGCGGGACGGACGGAATAGCTGGACATGAAAAAAATCGCTTGTGAATCGGTGCGGGAAATGATCGGGGGAGCAGAATTGTCGCCCAAATCGCCTCTCGCCCGGCAATACATTCGCTTCACGGCGGTCCGGCGGCAGGATGAATGCCCGGCCAGTGACTTTGGCGTCGGGTACATTCGTCGCACCCTAACACTTACAAGCGCTTGCACATCATGGCCCAAGGTATTCAGTTTCCCCTGCAAATGTCCTTCAAACTCATCGCCTTTGCACCGCAATTTCTGGTCAAGGACGCGCATAGCCAGCCGGTGGCGTATGTCAAACAAAAACTCTTCAAGCTCAAGGAAGCCATCACGGTTTTCACCGATGAAAAACAGGACCGGCAGCTCTACCAGATCAAGGCGGACCGGATTATCGATTTTTCAGCGCTTTATCACTTCACCGATACCCAGGGCGCGGCGCTGGGCGGCATCAAGCGTCGCGGCATGCGCTCCATGTGGAGAGCCGGTTTTGACGTGCAGGACAACGGCGTCACCCACTTCAGCATCAACGAGAAAAGCGTGATGACGCGTTTTCTTGACGGCCTATTCAGCCAGATTCCGGTGATCGGTATGTTTTCGGGCTACCTGTTCCATCCCGCCTACCAGGTGACGAGACCCGACGGCACCCTGGTGGCCGAGCTCACCAAGCAGCCCGCCCTGTTTGAGGGCCGGTTCACCGCCGAGCGGATGGCCCCCGTCAATGAACGCGAAGAGCAGCAGTTGTTGCTGTCCCTGATGACCGTGCTGCTGCTGGAACGCCTGCGCGGTTAACGCAGACGCCGGCGCAGGCAGCTACCCGTACCCGAAGCAGCGATGGACGACCCGGCCCACCCTGGCGATCCGGCGAATGCGGTTCTGTTCAGCGTCCAGCTGAACCCGGAAGGGGTGCATTTCAGCGCCTCGCCGTCCCTGCCGATCCTGCAATCAGCACTCCAGGCCGGCGTGGCGATGGACAGTTCGTGCAGAAACGGCACCTGCCGCACCTGCATCCGCCGGATGGCCAGCGGGCAGGTGGCTTACCGCATCGAATGGCCGGGCCTGAGCGCCGAGGAAAAGCAGGCGGGCTACATCCTGCCCTGTGTCGCGTACCCACTGTCGGATGTGGTGATCGAGCCGGGGGACTGAACTGCCGGTATCTGCCGTAGACCCACGGGCAAAGCCCCGGGCGACGCGGCGCCGTCGCCGAGCGCGCGCTGCATCAGCACCGTGTCCACCCACTGGCCGAACTTGTAGCCGACACAGCCCAGCGTGCCGACACGGGTAAAACCCAGCGCCTCGTGCACCCTGAGCGAGCCCGTGTTGGCGCTGTTGCCGACCACGCCCACCATTTGCCGGAAACCGCGTTGCTCGCACTGGCGGATCAGCTCACGCAGCAAGGCGCTGCCAATGCCGGCCTGGCGCATGCCTGGCGCGACGTAAATCGAGTCTTCCACCGTATGGCGATAGGCCGGCCGCGAACGATAGGCACTGCCATAGGCGTACCCCACCACCTCTGCGTTGCGGTGCGCCACCAGGTAGGGGTAGCCGCCCTGCAGGATGTCGGCGCGGCGCGACAACATCTGCGCGACGCTGGGCGGCTCCAGCTCAAACGTCGCCAGGTTGGTGGCCACGTAGTGCGCGTATATCGCCTGGATTGCCTCCATATGGCTTTCGGCACAGGGACCGATCACCAGGGAATCGCAAGTTCCGGAGGAAGGGCCGGGGCGCGTGGCATGGGGTATGGGTGTGAGGTGCATGCCGCTATGGTTGCGCAACGGCATGCATAAGTAAATATGTCAAAACTTATCAGATTGATTAGAATTTCTTTGCATGCTCAACCTGGACCACCTGCGCACCTACGCCYTCATCGTTGAAACCGGGAGCTTTTCCGGTGCGGCCGAAAGGCTGGGCCTTTCACAGCCCGCCGTCAGCCTGCAAATCAGGCAGCTGGAGCAGAAGCTGGGCGTGCGCCTGATTGAACGCGTGGCGCGCCGCGCAACGCCCACACCCGCAGGGCTTGACCTGATGGAAGAAATCCAGCATGTCAACACCGCCGTAGACGGCGTCATGGCCGCCATGGCTTCCCACTCCTCGAATGTGGCTGGCCGCATCACACTGGGCATTGGCGCCACAGCCTGCCTTTATTTCCTGCCGCAAATCCTGCGCTCATTGAGGCTGCGGTTTCCCAATCTGAGCGTGGTGGTCAGCACGGGCAACACGGCCGACTTCGTCAAGGCGGTGGAAGGCAACATGCTGGACCTGGCGCTGGTCACGCTGCCCGTCAAACGGCGCGCGCTGGCGGTGACACCGTTGTTCAACGACGAGTTTGTGGCCATCGCACCCAAGCGTGACGCCGCCATGCCCGCCAGGATCACCCCGGCCGTCCTGGCAAAGCGCGAGCTGGTGCTGTTCGAGCCGGCGGCCAACACCCGCGTGATCATCGACCAGTGGTTTCAGGATGCGGGCCACGCCCCCAAACCCATCATGGAACTGGGCAGCGTCGAAGCCATCAAGGAAATGGTGGCAGCGGGCCTGGGCTGCAGCATCCTGCCCGCAATGGCGGTCACCGGCCCAGGGCAGCATGCCGAACTCGTGGTCCACCCGTTGTACCCACGGCTGCAAAGGACGCTGGCCCTGATCATTCGCAACGACAAACCGGTGAACAAGGCCCTGCACCAGGTGATTGCTGCCATTTCACAGCGGGCGGGCGCCGAGCCGCGCCAGCCAGGTTCCCGGTCTTCACTGCAAAACAACAAGCTGTAGCACGCCTGTCAAACAACTGTGCAAGGATGGGCGGATGCTCCCTCCGCCACTGAATAGCGCTGCCGACAGCCCGCGCAGCCTTCACAGCCCTTACAGCCTCACGCCGGCGCGGGATGCGGCGGCCAGCTTTGCAGAGATGGAAGAGCTCAAGATGATCTTGCTGGCGGGCAGCGCGCACTTTGATGTGGCCGTTGCGGCCGAAGCGCATACTGCCGGCCCGTCTTTTCCCCTGTATGTGGCGGGCATCGGCTCCCGCGATCCGGCGGCGCCCGCGGTGGGCTTCTTCGGCGGCATCCATGGACTGGAACGCATCGGCACGCAGCTGGTTTTGCATTACATGCGGGCGTTGCTGTTTCGCCTGGAGTGGGACGATCTGCTGCACCGGCAACTCGAAAAGATCCGGCTGGTGTTCATGCCCATCGTGAATCCCGGCGGCATGTGGGCGCACAAGCGCGCCAACCCCCAGGGCGTGGACCTGATGCGCAACGCCCCCCACAAGGCCGACGCCCGTGTGCCTTTCCTGGCCGGCGGGCAAACCGTGAGCCCCCAGCTTCCCTGGTACTGCGGAAGGCCGGGCATGCCGATGGAAGTGGAAAGCGCGGCCGTATTGCAAGTGGTGCGGGAACAACTGGCCAGCCGGCCCTTCAGCCTGGCACTGGACTGCCATTCGGGCTACGGCTTTGAGGACAGCCTGTGGTTTCCGTACGCCAGGACGCGCCGGCTGATGCCGCACCTGCCGGAGATGTTTGCACTGCGGACCATGCTGGAGCAATCGCACCCGCACCACGCCTACAGCTTTGAGCCGCAAAGCAACCAGTACCTGCTGCACGGCGACCTTTGGGACCATGCCTATGATCGCGCCCCGGCGGAGAACATCTTTTTGCCGATGACGCTGGAGCTGGGCTCGTGGTTATGGATACGCAAGAACCCGCGCCAGCTGTTTTCGCGCCATGGAATTTTCAACCCCATCAAGGCCCACCGCACACGGCGTGTACTGCGCCGCCATGCAGACCTGCTGGATTTCCTGACACGCGCCGCATTCTCCGCACCGCGCTGGCTGCCTTCGGGCGACCAGCGCGTGCAGCTCGCACGGCTTGCCGCAGCGCACTGGCGCCCGCGCAGGGTGTTGTGACATGACCTGGGTGTTGCTCAGGGGCCTGACCCGCGAAGCGCGGCACTGGGGCGGCTTTGCACCGCAGCTTGCCGCAACATTGCCTGCCGCCGAAGCAAGCCAGACTGTGGCGCTTGACCTTCCGGGCAACGGCGTCTTTCACCGCGGCACCTCACCGCGCTCGGTGCGCGGCATGACAGACTTTGCACGGGCACAGCTATTGGCCAGCGGCCTGCAGCCTCCCTATCGGCTGGTGGCGATGTCACTGGGCGCGATGGTGGCGGCCGACTGGGCGCTGCAGTACCCGGGCGAAGTCTCGCGGCTGGTGCTGGTCAACACCAGCATGCGTCCCCACGGCCGGGTGACCGAACGCCTGCGCCCGGCCAACTGGCTGCCGCTGGCCTTGCTGGCTTTGCGCTGGGGCGATACAGACAGCGCCGAACGCATCATCCACCGGCTGACCTGCAACAACACCGCGTCGCGCGATGAAGACCTGGCCACGTGGACCCGTATCCGCCGGGATGCGCCCGTCAGCGCCGCCAATGCCTGGCGCCAGCTGGGGGCCGCAGCGGCTTTCAGCATTACCGCGCCGCCGACCTGCCCCACCCTGCTGCTGTCTTCGGCGGCCGACCACCTGGTGAACCCGCGCTGCACCTCTCGCCTGGCGAAAGCCTGGCAGGCCGCGCACCACGAACACCCTTGGGCCGGGCATGACCTGCCGCACGACGATCCCGGCTGGGTGTGCCGGCACATCGCAGACTGGCTAAACAGTTAATTTGCTATATTTTTGATAGCTGCTTTCGCCCGTCCATAAACGGCTTCAGGCACTTTTCCCCTAAGAAAAGCGGGTCTTGGCCGCAGGCAGCTGCCGGGTCCTGGAGCACTCAGGCAAAATCCAGCCTTGTCTATACAAGACAAAGCGCCATGAACAAGCCCACCCACCCAGCGACCGGCACCACGCCACCCGGCCCGACGGCCCAGGATGCCGTGGAGGCTACCGGCGCCAGCTTGCAGGGCGCGCCGGCAGACGCACCTTCTGTACGCAACAAGCGCCTGTGGGTACTGGCGCTCGGCACGGCCGCGGCCTGGCACCTGGATCCGGCGTTTGGTG
Source organism: Polaromonas sp. P3_C2 (assembly GCF_056402675.1). NCBI lineage: Bacteria > Pseudomonadati > Pseudomonadota > Betaproteobacteria > Burkholderiales > Comamonadaceae > Polaromonas > Polaromonas sp. P3_C2. The sequence continues at coordinate 5,657 of NZ_JBFUGX010000020.1, forward strand.
AAATGGCGGAAATGATCGGCATGATTGCCTGCGCCGGCAACAAGACGCTGGCCAGGGACGCCATCATGCAGATGCGGGCGAAAGCCGACGCGCTGCGCGCGCAGATTCCCCCCTTGCCGGGCAGCGCATTGACCAAGGTGGTGCGGCGCGCTGAAGCAGCCTGCGGTGCAGTGCTGGACAAAGGCGTGCGTGTGAAGGAAGTGCAGACCAGCTGGGACCATTTTCTGGCCTGTGTCCGCGCGCTGCAAGACCCCCGCAGGTAGGGCGGCAAGCCCGGCTGCCGTCAGCCGTGCGGCCCCCGCCAGGGACTTTTGCAACGGGTCCACCGCGCCCAGCGTCCCGTCAATTTCACCGTTTTTCATCTGATATGTTTTTTGGGAGCGCAACTGATGCTGACACCGGCCGCCCATGTGCGGCATGATGGCCCCATGAACCCTAGATTTTTCCTACGCTTTTGCAAGCGTGTGCTGGCCACGCGGCTGTTGTGGGCCGGCCTTGCATTTGCCATGGCGGGTGCCGCCCAGGCAGCCCCGCCGCCGTTTGAAGACACCATCGCGCAGCGCACCATGGCCTGCACGGCCTGCCACGGGCCGCAGGGCCGGGCTGCACCCGACGGCTACTACCCGCGCCTGGCGGGAAAACCGGCGGGCTACCTGTACAACCAGCTGCTGAACTTTCGCGACGGGCGCCGCCACTACGGCCTCATGACGCAGCTGATCGAACCGCTCAGCGACACCTACCTGATGGAGATCGCGCAATACTTCTCCCAGCTCGAAGTCCCCTATCCCGCACCCCTGCCCGCTGCCGCATCACCCGAGGCCATGCGCCATGGACAGCAGTTGGCCATGCAGGGCGACGCCGCGCGCCGGCTGCCGGCCTGCGTGCAGTGCCACGGCCAGGCCATGACCGGCGTGGCGCCTGCCATTCCAGGCCTGCTGGGGCTGCCGCGTGACTACCTCAATGCACAGCTGGGCGCCTGGAAGGCCGGCCAGCGCCGCGCGCACGCGCCGGACTGCATGAAAAATGTAGTGGAAAAACTCACCCTGGAAGACATCAATGCCGTCGCCAGCTGGGTGGCGGCGCAGCCCCTGCCGGCAAGCACCAAACCAGCCACCACGCTGCCCGCGCTCGCACCCGGCGCTGTGGCCATCACCTGCGGGAGCGCAGCAGACATGCCCGCTGTACCGACTTTGCCCACCAGGAAACCGCAAAAATGAAGACCCTCCTCAAATGGGCGGTGGGCCTTTCCACCCTGGCAGCCGCCGCGGTTTTGCTGGTATGGGCCCTGAATGTGCGCGACGAAGTCGACGTGAAGGCGCCTGTGGCTAACGCGGCCCCCAGCGACAGCCTGATTGCCCGGGGCGCCTACCTGGCGCGCGCCGGCAATTGCCAGACCTGCCACACCGTGCAAGGCGGCCAGGCCTATGCGGGCGGGCGCGGCATTGCTACGCCGTTTGGCACAGTGTTCACGTCCAACCTCACGCCCGACGACAAAACCGGCATCGGCAGCTGGTCATCCGCCCATTTCTGGCGCGCCATGCACAACGGCCGCTCCAAAAACGGCCGCCTGCTCTACCCGGCCTTCCCCTACACCAGCTACACGCAGGTCACGCGCGAAGACTCGGATGCGCTGTTTGCCTACCTGCGTAGCATGCCCGCTGCGGTGCAGCCCAACCAATCCCATGCGCTGCGCTTTCCTTACCAGTCGCAGGCAGCGCTTGCGGTGTGGCGCGCCCTGTACTTCAGCCCCGGTGTGTACCAACCGGACACCGCACGCAGCGCCGACTGGAATCGCGGCGCCTACCTGGTCAAGGGCCTGGGTCATTGTGCGGCCTGCCACACCGCACGCAATGCGCTGGGCGCCAGCGACGCGGGGCTGGACCTGGCCGGCGGGCTGATCCCCATGCAGAACTGGTATGCGCCCTCATTGACCTCGCCGTATGAAGCGGGCGTGAGCGACTGGGACAGGCAACACATCGTGAGCCTTCTGAAAAACGGCGTTTCACCACGCGCCTCGGTCACCGGCCCCATGGCTGAAGTCGTCCAGCGCAGCACGCAGTATTTGAGCGATGCCGACCTCGGCGCGATGGCGCAGTTCCTCAAAGAGCTGCCGCCCTCGCACACCACGCCCCCCGAGCCGGCCACCATCAAGACGCAGGGCGAGTCGGTGGAACGCGCCGCCAAACTCTATGAACAGCACTGCGCCCAGTGCCACGGTGCCAAGGGCGAAGGCATCGCCAATGCCTACCCGGCGCTGGCAGGCAACCGCGCCGTGACCATGAGCCAGGCCGTGAACCTGGTGCAGATCGTGCTGAATGGCGGCTACGCCCCGGCCACCGCCGGCAACCCTCGCCCCTTTGGCATGCCGCCCTTCGTGCTGGTGCTGAACGACGCCGACATGGCGCTGGTGCTGACGCATGTCCGACAGTCATGGGGCAATAGGGCGAGTGAAATCACGCCGGTGGAAGTGAACCGGATACGGGCKAATACGGGGCGGTAGACGGATCACTGCGCTTCGTTGCGAAGCGGGGCGCAATGGTCGTCCTTTGAAGACAACAGGACCCGAGCCGCCAGCGCCCTTCATCTGGAGGACAGCGGCCTGCCAGCTACACACCTAAAATCACCTGCAGTGTGCAGCCCCCCCCTTCTGTTGATCCGGTTCATGGCGGAACTGCACCGCAACCGAAAGAGCGCATGTCAGCAGTCGTTGAAACCTGGTTTGGTGAGGCCTTCGCACAACTGCACCCGTTGCTCCAGGAACTTCATCGGTCTGGAGGCATGCTCTCTGGCACAGTCGAGGTTCGCCTGGGCACCGGCCTTGCAGGTTGGGCAGGCCGGCGGCTTGCGCAAAAACTTGGTGTCCCGCCTTGCGACGGGACTGCATCGATGAGCGTTTCCATTTTCAGCACTGACACCGAGCTTCACTGGAACCGTACCTTCAATAAAACCTCCACGTTTGCCTCAACCTTCACGCCGACAGGTCGTTATCCATCGGGTTACTGGGTCGAGTCATCGGGCCTGCTTCGCCTCAAGCTGGGTGTTTCCATTGTCAATGGCGGCTGGGTCTGGCGGCCCATCGGGGGCCGGCTRGCGGGCGTTCCCTTCCCTCTTTGGCTCCTGCCTCGCACGGCCGCATCGAAGTGCATCGACAACGGTCAGTATCAGTTCAAAGTAGAAGTCGGCCTCCCATTGCTCGGTACAGTGCTCTCCTATAGCGGGTACCTGGCGCCTGAATTTCCCCGTGACCCGACAAAAGCCAGGCATGGATAACACGTCCATCAGCAGCAACCATCAGGCACCATGGCACTCCAACGCAATGTTCAACAGCAGAATGCCGCCGTCAAGGCTCAGATCGAGCACGCGGCTGCACTCCAATCCTCATTGCAGGCTTGGCTTCATACGGTTCTTCTTTCGCACGGGCTTAAGCCTGCGTCCGGCCTATTGGTACAGCTCCATGAAATCCCCGAACAGGAAGGGAACCTGATGGCAGGCGTCTGGCTGACCGATACGTCGGAGTTCTGGGAATTCGAAGCCATGCTCTCGCGCGCCAATGGAGCGTTACTCGGTGTCGAAGAGTTCAGGAACGCTACTCCGTCGTTTCCGCCAACAGTCGGCGTGCCTGGGACCGGTGCCTCCTTCGGGTATCTTGCCCGCCAGGTGCTGCGTGAAATGCGTGGCGGCTAAGCTTCCATCAAGAGTTCACCTCGACAAGTCAGGTCGAGTTCATCTCAATCCTTAGGCCCCATATATGCCACTCGAAATGTTGATCGTGATTGCACTGTCACTTGTTGCATTCGCCTGCGTCTACATCCCAAAGCGCACCCCGAAACCGCGCATTCCCAAGCTGTCCGAATTTCCGGCCGGCACGGAATTCTTCGTGAAAGAATTCGACGTTCCACTTGCACAAATTCCAGGCAATGGCACTTGCGTCTGGGTGAACTGGTACGGTGGCAGGCCGCGGCCCTTCTTAGTCGAAAGGCTCAAGGTCGACAACAACTGGCCAGCCGATTCTTTTGAATCATGGGCAGCGCTGGTGGAGGCTTCACTCAAGTGATGCGTTGACTCATTCATCGAAATCTCACGATCCCGGTTTTGAAAGCGCGGACGCTAACGGTTAACCATCTTGTCCCGCCGCGACAACGACGGGAAGAGCCTGAACCACGCCGCAGCCACCAGCAGCGTCCCCACCCCACCCGCCACAACCGACCCGACCGGCCCCAGCAGCGCTGCAGTGGCGCCTGATTCAAACTCTCCAAGCTGGTTGGACGCGCCGATGAACACGGAGTTGACCGCGCTGACGCGGCCGCGCATTTCATTCGGCGTTTCGATCTGCACCAGTGTCTGGCGCACCACCACGCTGACCATATCGGCGCCGCCCGAGACGGCCAGCACCAGCAGTGACAGCACAAAGCTGGTCGACAGGCCAAACACCACCATGCACACGCCATAAAGGGCTACGGCCGACAGCATGGTCGGCCCGACGCGTCGCTCCAGCGGCCAGCGGGTCAGCACCGCGGACGTCAGCAAAGCGCCGACCGCAGGGGCACCGCGCAGCAGGCCCAGGCCCCAGGGCCCGACGTGCAGGATGTCTTTGGCGAACATGGGCAGCAAGGCCGTGGCGCCGCCCAGCAGCACGGCAAAAAGATCCAGCGACGCGGCGCCCAGCAGGGCCTTGCGCTGCCATACAAACTCCACGCCGGCCAGCAGCGTGCGCAGCGTCACCGGCTCGCGCGGCGGCGGCGCGTGGTCATAGCGCAGCACCGCGATCAGCACGCAGCCGGTGGCAAAGAGGAAGGCGCAGGTGGCATACACCGCCGTGGCGCCGGCCACAAAAATCACGCCACCCAGCGCTGGCCCGCCTATGACTGCTGCCTGCATGCCGGCCGAGCTGAAAGCCATGGCGCGCGGCAGCATGGCGGGCGGCACCAGCACCGGGGTAAGCGATTGCTGCGCGGGCATCTGGAAGGCGCGGGCCACGCCCAGCATGACCGACACTGCCAGCAACAACTCGCGCGAAGCCCAGCTGTGGTGCATTCCCCCAATTTGCCAGCCCTGTGTGGCCGCCACCAGGATCATCGCCACCGTGGCCTGCGTGACCAGGCAGGCCGCGATGATGCGCCCACGGTGAAATCGGTCGGCGACGTGTCCGGCCACCAGCGTCAGCAGCAAGGCCGGAACAAACTGGTACAGCCCCACCAGCCCGAGGTCCCAGGCGTTACCGGTCAGTTCGTACATCTGCCAGCCCACGGCGACCATCAGCATCTGGTTGCCTGTGGTGGCAAAAATCCGGGCGAACCACATGCGCATGTAGGCGCGCTGGCGGGTGAGTTCCTTGAATGAGTGTGTCGGCATGCGGCCCGAAGCTTAACAGCGCCGTACCCGCCAGGTGTGGCACGGGGCTACTCTTGAGGGGACGCTTCGGCGGTTGCAATGCTATTGATTTAATAGCTGCTTGCGCACGTCCTGTATAGCTAAATCCAGAATTAGTGCATTGACTCATCCACAGGCATGAGGGCTCTCCCCGGAGCGGGACCATTTTTACCCAAACCGGAAAACAAGCCCGATAAGCCCGCCTGCTGGCCTGAAAATTAGGCCATTGGCTTTAAGTGGGAGACCGTTTTAGGCGAAACAGGCAGTTAACATGGCGACATAACAGGGCCACCCTGGCACCAGGAGGAAGAAGTTATGCACCGCATCGTCATAGTGGGCGGAGGCGCCGGAGGGCTGGCGCTGGCCACGCAACTGGGCAAACGCCTGGGCAAAAAGGGCCTGGCCGAGGTCACCCTGGTCGACGCCGCCCGCACCCACGTCTGGAAACCGCTGCTGCACCAGCTGGCCGCCGGCAGTTTTGACACCCACGCCGAAGAAATTGAATACCTCGCGCAGGCCCGCTGGAACCACTTCAAGTTCCGTCTGGGCAGCCTGACCGGCGTGGACCGCCAGAACAAAACCCTGCAGCTGGCCGCCAGCCATGACGAAGCCGGCCGCGAGATCACACCGGCCCAGCAACTGGCCTACGACACGCTGGTGATTGCCGTGGGCAGCCAGACCAACGACTTCGGCACGCCCGGTGCGGCCGAACACACCATCAAGCTCGACAGCCCGCAGGCCGCCAAGCGCTTTAACGACCGCCTCATCAACGCCTGCATTCGCGCGCAAACCGTGCCGCGCGTGGCCGGCAGCGGTCGTCTGACGGTGGCGATCGTGGGCGGCGGCGCCACCGGGGTGGAGCTGGCCGCCGAGCTGCACGCCGCAGCGCGGGTGCTGGCCAACTACGGCTTTGACCACATCCACCCCGAAAAAGACCTGCAGATCATTCTCGTCGAAGCCGCGCCGCGCCTGCTGGCCCAGTTGCCCGAGCGACTGAGCGAATCGGCCATGCGCGAGCTGCGCAAGCTGGCCATCGAAGTGCACACCAATGAAAAAGTGGTGGAAGTCACGGCCGACAGCCTGAAGATGGCCAGCGGCAAGGTCATTTCATCGAGCATCACGGTGTGGGCCGCCGGCGTAAAAGCCTCCGACTTTCTGCGGACCCTGGGCGATGGCAACCCGCTGGAAACCAACAGGCTCAACCAGCTGGTGGTGAACGGAAACCTGCAAAGCACGGGCGACGCAAACATCTATGCCTTTGGCGACTGTGCGGCATGCCAGCAACCCGACGGCACCTGGGTACCACCGCGAGCCCAGGCCGCCTACCAGCAGGCCATGTACCTGACACGCTCACTCTCCGACCTGATCGCCGGCAAGCCGGTAGCGCCCTTCGTCTTCAAGGACCAGGGTTCGCTGGTGTCGCTGTCGGAATACTCTTCCGTCGGCAGCCTGATGGGCAGTCTCACCAAGGGCAGCTTCTTCATTGAAGGCCAGCTGGCCAAGTTCATGTACTGGGGCCTGCACAAGCAGCACCAGCTGGCGCTGGGCGGCTTCAAGAAAACCGCACTGATCACGCTGTCGGAAATGCTGGACCGCACCTATCGCCCCCGCATCAAGTTGCATTGATAATCACGGCATCCCTCTCGCGATTCTTTTATCAACCTCACTCAACCCAACGGAGAAAACCATGGCAAAAGGACAGCAAAACAACAACAAGATGGTCAAGAAGCCGAAGAAGGACACCTCGCCACCCAAGACGGTGTCTCCCGACGCGGTGCGCCCGACCATCGTGACGCAGGTTCCGCTGCGCGGCAAACTGAAGAACAAATAAGGTTTTGATGGTCGGCACTGGCGACTTGCCTGCAAACCCGCCCGGAGATGTCCTGGCTGTCGCTCCAGCACAGCCGGGCAATCCACTGCATGGCGTCAAGCTGGAAACGATCGTCACTGCGCTGTCTGACCACTACGGCTGGGAAGAGCTGGGCCAGCGCATCAACATCCGCTGTTTTACCAGCGACCCCAGCGTGGCGTCCAGCCTGAAATTTTTGCGCAAGACGCCCTGGGCGCGCGAGAAAGTCGAAAGCCTTTACCTCTTCATGCTGCGGGAAGTCAAACGCAGCAGCCCGCCGGTTCACAACTTCCCGCCGCCTAAAGCCAAGCCCCAGCCCTAGAGGGGATTGGCGAACAAGAGCATCATGGCGATGCCCACACCGATCAGGAAGTTGGCATCGATCAGGCCGGCCAGCAGGAACATCTTGACCTGCAGCGGCTCCATCAATTCGGGCTGGCGCACGGCACCTTCCAGAAATCGCCCGCCCATCGTCCCTATGCCCAGGCAGGCGCCAATGGCGCCCAGGCCGATGATCAATCCACATGCAATGGCAATGGCACCTGCGTCAGTCATGATGTCTTCTCCTTGGTTAAAAACTTTTCGTTGACTGAATCATGAAGGCCGAGCCGCCGCAGAACAATTACCCCGCAGGTAATGTCATCGACATTCCAGGTGTGAGGCTGCTACACGCCGATGAGTTCCTGCTGGTGCTGGACAAGCCTTCAGGACTGCTCTCAGTGCCGGGACGCGGCGAAGACAAGCAGGACTGCCTGAGTGCCCGCGTGCAGGCCGCCTTTCCAGACGCCCTGATCGTGCACCGGCTGGACCAGGCCACCTCGGGCCTGATGCTGATGGCGCGCGGCGCGGCCATGCAGCGGGCGCTGAGCCGATCGTTTGAAACGCGTGAGGTTGGCAAGCGCTACGTGGCGGTGGTAAGCGGCCACTTGCCCGCATCGAGTGATCCGAATGCCCCGGACGGCTGGGGCCTGATCGACCTGCCCATCATCGTGGACTGGCCACGCCGGCCGCTGCGCATCATCGATGCCGAACGCGGCAAACCCAGCCAGACCCGCTGGCGCGTGCTGGCGCATGATACGGCGGCTAACACCACGCGCGTAGAACTCGAACCTGTCACCGGCCGGTCGCATCAATTGCGCGTGCATCTAAAAGCGCTGGGCCATCCGATTTTAGGCGACGCGCTGTACGCCTCTGAAACGGTACAGGCGGCCGCGCCCCGGCTGTTGCTGCACGCCGCAGCGCTGCAGCTCACGCATCCGGCCAGCGGGCAGGCGATGGCATTTGAAAGCAAGCCCGACTTTTAGACCGCGAGCAGTTCCATGGTACCGGCGCTACCATGCAACCATGACACAAAACACCCACCTCACCCTGATCACAGGCGCCTCGCGCGGCATGGGCTTTTCCATGGCACGCCAGCTGCTCACCGCCGGCCACACGGTGCTTGGCATTTCGCGCACTGCCGTGCCCGAGCTGGAAGAACATGCGCAGCATGTCGGCGCTACGGTGCTGCAATGGGCGCATGACCTGGCGGACAGCGGCTCACTGAATGAGAAGCTGGAAAGCTGGCTCAAGGATTCACATGCCAGGGCACCCTGGACCAGCGTCACGCTGATCAACAACGCAGGCGTGATCCCGCAGATCGGCTCGCTGGACCAGATTGGCGAAGCAGACCTGGCAAGGGCGCTGCGTGTGGGACTGGAAGCGCCCATGCAAATCACCGCCGCCTTCCTGCGCGCCACCGGCGGCTGGCAGGCGCCGCGCAAGGTGCTCAATATTTCGTCGGGCCTGGGGCGCCGCGCCATGGCTTCGCAAGCGGCTTACTGCGCCGCCAAAGCCGGCATGGACCATTTCACCCGCTGCCTGGCACTGGAAGAAGCCCTGAAGCCCCATGGCGCCAAAGTCTGCTCACTCGCACCCGGCGTGATCGACACAGGCATGCAGGAGCAGCTGCGCGCAGCCGACCCCAAGGCCTTTCCGGATCGTGAGTCGTTTGTAGGTTTGAAAACGGGCGGCGTACTGACATCGCCCGAAGATGCCGCTGCGCGAATCCTCGCTTTCCTGGCACGGCCAGATTTCGGCGCCAATCCAGTAGCTGACGTGAGGGACTGACCGCTCCCACTGGTTACCAAAGAACTCTTAAACCCAGCAGGTGCCGCGGAACCGGCTTTGCCGGGCCGCAGGCGCCGCCCCCTCGAGGGGGGAACAGGCTACACGCAGTGAGCCTGGACAGGGGTGGGTCTATTTCTGAAGTGAGCCTGAACGGGGGTGTTAGTAGATTTCCGGTACCACAATGTTTTGTGGGACCGGAACGCGCACATAGTCCTCATGGCGCACCCGTTCGGGCAGCACGATGGGCGGGTGCGGGGTTTCCTGGTAGGGCATCTGCTGCAGCAGGTGGTGGATGCAGTTCAGGCGGGCTTTTTTCTTGTCGTCCGCCTGCACCACCCACCATGGGGCCTCGGGGATGTGGGTGCGGTCCAGCATGATCTCCTTGGCCTTGGTGTACTCCTCCCAGCGGCGGCGTGACTCCAGATCCATGGGGCTGAGCTTCCATTGCTTGAGCGGGTCGTGGATGCGCCCGAGAAAGCGCAGGTGCTGCTCTTCATCGGAAATGGAAAACCAGTACTTGATGAGCTGTATGCCCGAACGCACCAGCATCTTTTCAAACTCCGGCACGGTACGGAAAAATTCTTCGTACTGGTCGTCGGTGCAAAAGCCCATGACGCGTTCCACGCCGGCGCGGTTGTACCAGCTGCGGTCAAACAGCACGATCTCGCCGGCTGCCGGCAAATGGGACACATAACGCTGGAAGTACCACTGCGTGCGCTCGCGGTCGTTCGGGGCCGGCAATGCCGCCACACGGCAGACGCGCGGATTGAGCCGCTGGGTGATGCGTTTGATCACGCCTCCCTTGCCGGCGGCGTCGCGCCCTTCAAACAAAATCACCACCTTGTGGCCGGTGCTGACCACCCAGTCCTGCAGCTTCACGAGTTCGGCCTGCAGGCGGAACAGCTCACGGAAGTACTGGCGGCGGTCTTCTTTTTCCTGTGCCGCGTCCCTGGGGCTGCGGGCAGGCTGCTCTTCCCCGACAAGCTCGGCCACGGTGCGGTCTTCAATCTCCATCTCCAGCTCTTCGTCGTAGCTGTCGATCAGGTCGTTGCGGATCCGCCGCATCAATTCTTCTTCGCTTGAACTCAAGGCTCTCTCCTGCACAACCGGAAATCGGTCAAACACCCCAGCGTACCCACGGCACATGGCAGTTTGATGAAACGGCCGAAAACCGTTGTCCATATC
>NZ_JBFUGX010000021.1:0-15894 GCF_056402675.1 Polaromonas sp. P3_C2
GCACCGGGCTTGACGGTGAAGAACTCGTAATGGCTTTGCGCCAGGGTGCCGGTGCCGCAGCGGCCGAAGCCGGTGAAGCCGCGCGCTTCGGCATCGGCCACCGACGAGATGGGCTGCCCACTGCCGTCGGGCTGGGCAATCTCGACCATCGCGTCCATCACGGCATTGCCGGCGCCGTCAAACACCTGGCCGGTGATACGGATGTGCTCGCCCTTCGCAGTGGGCTGGGCCAGCACCGGCGTGAACAGGCTTTTGAGGTCGTAGCCGTATTGCGTGGGCGTAAGGCCGTAGGCAAAAAAGGGACCGACGGTTTGCGATGGAGTTTGTTTGAGTTGGCTCATGGTGTTGTCCTTCCGCCGCTTATTCAAAGCGCGTGGCTTTGGGGCCGCGCAGCACGATGTCGAACACATAGCCCAGCGCGTAGTCGGGCTGGGTCACGTCGAGGCTGAATTTCGAGACCATCAGCTCGCGCACGCTTTCGGGCGCGCCCATGTACATGGGGTCGTAACCCAGCAGCGGGTCGCCGGGGAAATACATCTGCGTGACCAGGCGGCTGGCGAAGTAGTCACCGAACAGCGAGAAGTGAATATGCTGCGGACGCCAGGCATTGGGGTGGTTGCCCCAGGGGTAGGCACCGGGCTTGATGGTCTTGAAGCTGTAGTGGCCTTCGTTGTCGGTCATGCAGCGGCCGGCGCCCAGAAAGTTCGGGTCCAGCGGCGCGTCGTGCTGGTCGACCTTGTGCACGTAGCGGCCGGCCGCGTTGGCCTGCCAGACTTCCACCAGCGTGTTGCGCACGGGGCGGCCGTCTTCGTCGAGCACACGGCCGGTGACGATGATGCGTTCACCCAGCGGGTCGCCGTTCATCACGGCATTTTTGGTCAGGTCGCTGTCCAGCGGGCCGAATTGCCCGGCGCCATAGACGGGCGCATTGAGTTGCGCCAGAGCCTGCTTGATGGGCACCAGCGGCTGCTTGGGGCCGCGCAGCAAGGTGGACTTGTAGCCTGGATAGATGTGAGGCGAATGGCTGGTCCAGTCGCGTGGGGCCAGAAAGCTGTTGTTCAGATCGGGTTTCATCGATGTCTCCAGAGGTCGAAAGAGGTTGGCGCCTTTTTAGCAGGCGCTTTTCGGGTTTTTCGTGCTGAGCCGACTTTAATCGGCCGAAACAGTTATGTATATTGACATTTTCTCGACTTATCCATAACCAGATGGTCAAATCGGAGCATGGTCGATGAACGCATCAAATACCGGCACCTGCAGTGCTTTCTGGCGGTGGCGCAGCATGGCAGCCTGCAAAAGGCGGCCGACGTGCTCGCCATCACGCAGCCCGCCGTATCCAAAACCCTGAAAGAACTTGAGGGCCTGCTGGCGGTGCGGTTGTTTGAGCGCGGGCGCAAGGGCGCCGTGCCCACACGCGAGGGCGAAGCCTTTTTGCGGCATGCCGGCGCCAGCGTCAGCGCGCTGCGTGAAGCGGTCGCCAGCGTCGCGCAGACACGGCGGCAGGGCAGCGCGGTGATTGCCATCGGTGTGCTGCCGACGGTGGCACCGTGGCTGATGCCCTTGCTGCTGGCGCGGCAAGAGGCTCAGTCCGGGCCGGATGCGCACACCAGCCTGCGCATCCAGACCGGCTCCAACCCCGAACTGCTGGCCAGCCTGCGCCAGCGCGAACTGGACCTGGTGATTGGACGTTTTGCCGAGCCGGCCCATATGTTGGGGCTGACGTTTGAGCACCTGTACGCCGACCCCTTGGTATTGGCAGTGCGCCCCGGCCACCCCCTGCTGGCGCAGGCCGGGCGCAAGGCCGATCCGCTGGCCGGCTTGCAGGCCTTCCCCGCGATACTGCCCACGCAGGGCACGGCCATACGCCATACCGCCGACAGCTTTTTCCTCACGCGCGGCCTGCCGCCGCCTATGCGCCTGGTCGAAACGCTGTCGGTGTCCATCGCACGCGGCTATGCGCTGCAAAGCGATGCGGTCTGGCTTGCGCCGCTGGGGGCTGTGCGGCCGGACCTGGAGAGCGGCACGCTGGTGCGCCTGCCCGTCAGCATGGCGGGCACCGAAGAGCTGGTGGGGTTGACGCTGCGTGCCGACATGGCGCCCACCGAGGCACAGCACCAGCTGATTGCCACCATTCGCGTGCTGGCGGCAGAACGCCGCAGCGAAGCGCCGGCCCTGCTTTAGGCTTCTAGGCCGGCTCGGCCTGCACCGCAAAGCGTGCCGTCAGTTCACCCAGACCCAGCTCTTCAAGCACCTCGCGCAAACGCGCTTGGGCGGCACGGGTTTTACCGGCCTGGGGTTGCTCGGGCCTGCTGGCCAGGATGAGTTCGTTCTTCATCGAATGCTCCCAGCCCACGAGCTCAGTCACCGTGACCTGGTAGCCGTTGGCTTCGAGCTGCAGGCAGCGCAACACATTGGTGATCTGGCTGCCGAATTCGCGCGTGTGCAGCGGGTGCCGCCACAGTTCGGCCAGCGGCGTGCGAGACAGTGACAGGGCACGGCTTTTCTTCAGCACACCGGCCACTTCGGCCTGGCAGCACGGCACCAGCACCATGTGGCGCGCGTTTTTGGCCAGCCCGAATGCAATGGCGTCATCGGTGGCCGTGTCGCAGGCATGCAGGGCGGTGACGATGTCCACAGTGGGCGGGAGTTCAGCCGAAGTGGTGGCCTCCTGCACCGATAGGTTCAGGAACGACATGCGCGAAAAACCCAGCCGCTGGGCCAGCACACGTGACTTGTCGACAAGTTCGGCGCGGGTTTCGATGCCGTACACATGGCCTGCGGTTTTTTCACCGCGGTGCGCGACATTAAAAAACAGGTCGTACAGGATGAAGCCGAGATACGACTTGCCGGCGCCGTGGTCGGCCAGGGTGAAGTCCGCCTTCTCCGCAGCCACCTCATTGAGCAAGGGCTCGATGAACTGGTACAGGTGATAGACCTGCTTGAGCTTGCGCCGCGTGTCCTGGTTGAGCTTGCCTTCGCGCGTGAGGATGTGCAGTTCCTTGAGCAGCTCGATGGACTGGCCGGGGCGAAGTTCTTCGATGATTTGTGCTGCGGATGCGGGCTTTCCTGAGCCCTTCGAAGGCTTTGCCGCGCGCGCGGTGCTGGGTGTTTGCATGGCCTCAAGTTTAGTGGTGTGCTCCCGGTACAGGCGGCCCCGGTACAAAGCCCCTGGGAATCGGCACGGAACACCTGGAAACAATTAACTTGCACACAATTCAATTGTTCGCTATAATTCATCCATGCCCAACAAAACCGACACCGCAAATGCCACTGACGCCATGCTGCAGCTGGACAACCAGCTGTGCTTTGCGCTGTATTCCACCTCTTTGGCCATGACCAAGCTGTACAAGCCCATGCTCGAAGAGATGGGGCTGACCTATCCGCAATACCTCGCGATGCTGGTGCTGTGGGAGCAGGACGGCCTGACGGTTTCGGAACTCGGTGAACGGCTTTACCTGGATTCGGGCACGCTGACCCCGCTGCTCAAGCGCATGGAATCTGCCGGGCTGCTTTCACGCATTCGCGCAGTGGAAGACGAGCGCCGCGTTCACATTACGCTGACGGCAGCCGGCCGCAAGCTCAAGGCCAGGGCCGCAAAGATTCCGGGCTGCATCCTGAGCGCCACCCAGTGCTCGATTCCCGAGCTGGTGTCGCTGACGCAGCAGGTGCAGTCGTTTCGCAACCGCCTCACCGGCTGATTTCTTTCACCATTTCACTGAATTTTTAACCCGCCCCGATCCGGGGTATTTTCCAAAGGAAGCCACCATGACCACACTCGAAAAAGTTCTCTACACCGCCCACGCCCACACCACCGGCGGCCGTGACGGCAAGTCCAAGACCGACGACGGCCGCCTGGACGTCACGCTGAGCTCGCCCGGCACCGCCGGAACCGGCACCAACCCCGAGCAGCTCTTCGCAGCCGGCTACGCAGCCTGCTTCATCGGCGCGATGAAGGCTGTCGGCGGCATGAAGAAAATCGACGTGCCAGCAGATGTTTCCATCGACTCCAGCGTTGACCTGGGCAAGATCCCGAACGGCTACGGCATCGCCGTGCGCCTGGACATCACCCTGCCCGGCATGGACCGCGCCGCAGCACAAGCGCTGGTGGATGCAGCGCACCAGGTTTGCCCTTACTCGAACGCCACCCGCGGCAATATTGACGTGACCATTACCCTGAAGTAATAGAGCCCCCACGGTCGCTCACTGCGTGTAGCTCCCTGCCCCCCGAGGGGGCCGCCCGCCTGCGGCCCGGCGAAGCCAGTCCCGCGGCTCGTGCTGGCATGAAGAGTTCAGCGCGTAAACAGCGCGGGGTATTTCACCAGCAGGGGCCGCGGAACCGGCTTCGCCGGGCCGCAGGCGCCRCCCCCTCGAGGGGGGAACAGGCTACACGCAGTGAGCCTGGACGGGGGTGGTTGTCACCTACGCGGCCCGCCGGTGTTGAACCGGCGGGCCGTTTCATTTAGGGTGYTGTGCATGAACGACACCGCCCTCACAACCTCCTTTCAGGTCCGGAAAGATGACCTTGCCCAAACTCGCTGGCACACCGATCCGCATTTGCCGCTCACGACCGGCCAGGTGCGGCTGCGCATCGACTCATTTGCGCTGACCTCCAACAACATCACGTACGCGGCCTTTGGCGAGGCGATGAACTACTGGCAGTTTTTCCCGACCGGGGAAGACGGCTGGGGCTGCATCCCGGTCTGGGGGTTTGYCACGGTGGCGGAGTCGCAATGCGAGGGCGTAGCCGTGGGGGAGAAGTTTTACGGCTACTACCCCATGGCCGGCGAGCTGGTGCTGCAGCCGGCCCGCGTGACGCCCGCCGGCTTCTTTGACGGCGCCGCGCACCGGCGGGCCTTGCCGGTGGCCTACAACCAGTACATGCGCTGCAGCGCGGACCCGTTTTACGACGCGGCCACCGAAGATGTGCAGTCGCTGCTGCGCCCGCTGTTCATCACCTCCTTCCTGATTGACGACTTTCTGGCGGACAACGACTTCTTCGGCGCCAACGCCATGCTGCTGTCCAGCGCCTCCAGCAAAACGGCATATGGCACAGCCTTTCAGCTGGCAAAGCGGCCGGGTATTGAGGTGATAGCGCTGACTTCGCCAGGCAACGTCGCTTTTTGTGAAAGCCTGGGGTGCTACAGCCGCGTAGTGACCTATGACCAGCTCGAGGCGATTGCTGCCGACACGGCTTGCGTGTACGTCGACTTCGCGGGCAGCGCCGRCCTGCGCCAGCGCATTCATACGCGCTTTGGCCAGCTTCGCTACAACTGTTCGATAGGCGGCACGCATGTGGACGACCTGGCCGCCAAAGGCTGCGCAAAAGACTTGCCCGGCCCCCGGCCCACGCTGTTCTTTGCACCTTCACAGGTCAAGAAACGCATCACCGACTGGGGTGAAGAAGGCTTTGGAAAGCAGCTGGTGCGCGCCTGGCGGGATTTCACGCAGCAGGTGACGGGTGCCAAAACGCCCTGGCTCATCGCCCAGCGGCATGCCGGGCAGACTGCGGTGCAAACCGCTTACCAGGAAGTGCTGGCCGGCAAGGGAGACCCGCGCACCGGCCACATCCTGCAGCCCTGATTCTTTCCACCTTCAACGGACAGGCGCTACGGTTTTTATAGCTGCTCGCGCCCGTTTTTRTTGGCCTGCAGGCATTTTTCGCTTGAGAAACAGGCGTTTACAAGCCCCTGCTGGCAGCGCACCGTCATCTGCGCCGACAATCAGGCATGACAGAAAAACACAAGGCTCCAGCGCACGCAACGCTGCACGCGTACGAGACATTGACACCTGACGTGGTGCTCGATGCGCTGGCCAGCGTCGGTTTGCTGGGCGACGGCCGTCTGATGGCGCTTTCGAGCTACGAGAACCGGGTTTACCAGATCCATCTTGAGAGCCCCGTGGGCGACGCAGACCTGGCGGGCGATGTCGTGGTGGCCAAGTTTTACCGGCCGGACCGCTGGACCGATGAACAGATTGCCGAAGAACACGCCTTCGCCGCCGAGCTGATGGCCGCCGAGATACCTGTAGTGGGCGCGCTGGTGCTGGAAGGCCGCACGGTGCACCACTTCAAGGGCTTCAGTTTCAGCGTGTCGCCCAGCCGCGGCGGGCGGCGGCCCGAGCTGGACAACCTGGAAGTGCTGGAATGGATAGGCCGTTTCCTGGCGCGCATCCACACCGTTGGCAGCGCCAAACCGTTTGCGCACCGGCCGGCCCTGAACCTGCAGACCTTTGGTTATGCCTCGCGCGACATCCTGCTGGCGGGCGGCAACCATGGCGCCCAAGGTTCCCACGGCTACATCCCGCTGGACATGGAGTCGCGCTGGCGCAAGGCGTTTGATGAAGCCATGCTGGTGGCGCAAACCGTGTTTGAAAGCGTGGGCGACGTGAAGAACCTGCGCCTGCACGGTGACTGCCACCCCGGCAACATTTTGTGGACACCCGAGGGCCTGCCGCTGGCCGGCCCGCATTTTGTCGACCTGGACGATGCGCGTACCGGCCCGGCGGTGCAGGATTTGTGGATGCTGGTGTCGGGCGACCGCGCGCAGTGCACCCGCCAGCTGGGTGCGCTCGTAGACGGCTACGAAGAGTTCCGCGAATTCGACCGGCGCGAGCTCGCGCTGATCGAGCCGCTGCGCACGCTGCGCCTGGTGCACTACAGCGCCTGGCTGGCACAGCGTTGGCATGACCCGATCTTCCCGATCAATTTCCCCTGGTTCGGCTCCAGCGACTACTGGAAAAGCCAGGTCGATATGCTGGAAGAGCAGACTGAGGCGATGCAGGAAGCGCCGCTGGTGTGTTGAGTGGGCGTATCTACGCCCCCTACGGCTCGGAAATTGCTATTTATTTGATAGCTGCTCGCGCACGTATATAAAGGGTTTCAGGCCGATTTGATGAGAAAAAGAGGCGTTTTTTGCCTCTTTTTTGCTTTTGCTGCTGAATTGTCGCGCGACGCCTACACCAGCAGCGCGTTCACCCGCCGCACGTACGCCGCTGGGTCTTCAGGCATGCCGCCTTCGGCCAGCAAGGCCTGGTCAAACAGGATGTGGGCCAGGTCGTCAAAATGCGCACCTTCCACACCGGCCTCGAGCTTTTTAACCAACGGGTGCTGGGCGTTGACCTCCAGGATGGGCTTGGACTCGGGCACGGCCTGGCCGGCCTGCTTGAGCATGCGGGCCAGCTGGGTCGACATGTCGCCGTCCTGCACCACCAGGCAGGCGGGTGAATCAACGAGACGGGAGGTGGCGCGCACGTCCTTGGCCTTGTCCTTCAGCGCCTCTTTCAGCTTGTCGAGGATGGGCTTGAACTGCGTCTGCGCTTCTTCGGCGGCTTTTTTCTCGTCTTCGTCCTGCAGTTTGCCCAAATCAACAGCACCCTTGGCCACCGACTGCAGCGGCGTGCCGTCAAAGTCGTGCAGGTAATTGAGCGCCCACTCGTCCACGCGGTCGGCCATCAACAGCACTTCGATGCCTTTCTTGCGGAAGATTTCGAGCTGGGGGCTGTTCTTTGCCGCGGCCAGTGTGTCGGCGGTGATGTAATAAATCGCGTCCTGGCCTTCCTTCATGCGGGCTTTGTAGTCGGCAAAGCCCACGCTGACGGTATCCGTCGTTGAGCTGGCAAAGCGCAGCAGCCTGGCCAGTCGCTCGCGGTTGGCAAAGTCTTCGCCCAGGCCCTCTTTGAGCACGGCGCCGAACTCGCCATAAAAAGCCTTGAACTTGTCCGCGTCATTGGCGGCCAGGTCTTCAATCATGGAGAGCACGCGCTTGGTGCAGCCCTCACGGATCGCCTTGACGGCGCGGCTTTCCTGCAGCAATTCGCGCGAGACATTGAGCGGCAGGTCGGACGAGTCCACCACGCCCTTGACGAAGCGCAAGTAGGTCGGCATCAGCGCCTGGGCGTCGTCCATGATGAAGACGCGCTTGACGTAGAGCTTGACGCCCGCGGCCTTGTCGCGGTTGAACATGTCCATCGGCGCCTTGGCCGGGATGAACAGCAGCTGCGTGTATTCGGTGGCGCCTTCCACGCGGTTGTGCGTGGTGGCCAGCGGCGCTTCGCTGTCGTAACTGATCTGCTTGTAGAACTCGTCGTACTGGTCTTGCGTGATGTCTTTTTTGGCGCGCGTCCACAGCGCCGCGGCCTGGTTGACGGTTTCCCATTCGCCGGTCACCACCATCTCGCCGGGCTGGTCGTTTTCGCCTTCCTTCCATGCTTCTTTCTGCATCAGGATGGGCAGCGAAATGTGGTCGGAGTATTTGTTGATGATGCCTTTGAGTTTCCAGGCGTTCAGGTAGTCGAGCGATTCCTCCTTGAGGTGCAGGATGATGCTGCTTCCGCGCTCGGCACGTTCGAGCTCGCTGACTTCAAACTCGCCAGTGCCGTCGCTGCTCCAGCGCACACCCTGGTTTGCCGGAAGGCCGGCGCGGCGGCTTTCCACTGCGATGCGGTCGGCCACGATAAAGCCCGAATAAAACCCGACGCCGAACTGGCCGATCAGCTGCGCGTCATTCTTCTGGTCGCCCGAGAGTTTGGCCATGAAGTCGCGCGTGCCGCTCTTGGCAATCGTGCCGAGGTTGTCGATGGCTTCCTGCTGCGACAAGCCGATGCCGTTGTCAGTGATGGTCAGCGTCCCGGCCGCCTTGTCAAAGCTCACTTTCACCTTGAGCTCGGGATCACTTTCATACAGCGACGCATCGTTCAACGCTTCGAAGCGCAGCTTGTCGCAGGCATCCGACGCGTTGGAAACCAGCTCGCGCAAAAAGATGTCCGGGTTCGAATACAGGGAGTGCGTGACCAGCTTGAGCAGCTGCGCAACTTCGGCTTGAAAAGACAGGGTTTGTTTCTGCATGGTTAGGGGCATGGTTGTTTCAAGTTTGTTACTGATTCACTGGATTGGGAAGAAAAAGCCGTTTTGGATGGCAGTATTTACGCTTGTTACTTGTAAGTCTTTTGGCTCTATTTACGAATAAATCCAATAATTTCAACGGTTTGACGTGACAAATTCCCCACTAGAAGGTGCTGTTACAGATACAAATCAACCGATTTCAGAAATATCTGGTTACAGTCCATTCACCTTCACATTTCCCTTGTTTGTTATTCGTTTTTTAACTGGAGAACAGTCATGAAAAAGCTCATTTTAGTAATCGCCCTCGGCCTTGCCGCTATCGCCACCCTGCCCGCCTATGCTGCCACCGCAGCCGGCACCTTCAACGTGGTGATCAACCTGACCTCGAAGTGCGAGATCAACTCCACCAACGCCGCCACCGGCGCGGTCATCAACAACGTGGTGTTCAACTACACCTCGTTCCAGACCACGGCGGCTACCTCCACCGGCGGCGGTTTCAACGTTCGTTGCACCAACTCCCTGCCTTACACCCTGGCACTGAGCAACTCCGGCGTGACCGATGATGCCGTCAACCTGGCTTATACCCTGGCACTGAGCGCTGCTGCCGGCACCGGCAACGGCACCGACCAGGCCTTCACGGTCAACGGCACCATGGCCGCCGGCCAGGCTGGTACCTGCGCCACGGCGACTTGCACCAATACCGCTGCGACCAACAAAGTCAAGACCCTGACGATCACCTACTGATCGCCCCCCGGGCTTGATGTCAGCCACGTCGACAGTCATGATCCGCAAGGCCGCCTTCGGTGTTCTCCTGATGCTTGCCGCTGCTGCCTGCTTCGCGGGCGCGGCGGCGGGGCAGTTGTCGGTCCAGATCACGCTGAACGTCCCGGGAAACACCACCGGCAATGGCAACGCCTGTACCAGCGCCACCGGCTCTGGCGGCAGCGGTGCCTCGGTGCAGGTAACCTGCAATTCGAATGTCTTTGTCAATATCTCGCAAGTCCGCAGCCTAGGGGATGCCCGCTTCATGCCCGGTTACCGGCCCACGCGGGACTCCCTGCTGCCCGACTACTGCCGCAATGAGTTGTCCCGCAACGACCCTGGCGCCCGCTATACCTGCCGGCTCCAGGACCAGCGCCAGGTGGCCACGGCCGACGAAGAATCGGATGACGGCTGGGAAATCGAAAGCCGGCGTTACGCCCTTGACACAGATGCCGCGGCGATTGAAAAACAGGCCCGTTTGCGGCTTCAGGATGACCGCGGTACCGTGACGGCACTGCACGTTGCCCATGCCGGTAACCTCTCTAAATCGGTAGAGATGCTGGTATCCTTCTGAGGATGAACGTCTCACAGCGCCGAAGCAAGCTTGTTACCTACGCCTTCCTGCTAAGCCTGCTGGGGCCTTGGGCGGCTGCCACGGCAGGCGTTTTTTCGGTGACACCGGTGCGGCTTTACATGACCCCGCGCGATCGGGCCATCGCCGTCACGCTGTCTAACGAAGCCGATACCGAAGTCGTGCTGCAGGCTGACATCAACACCTGGACCCAGAAACCCGACGGCACTGACGAACTCGTCCTGACCGAAGACCTGATCCTGGCCCCTCCCATCATCAAGCTGGCACCCAAGGCCCGGCAAGTGGTACGCCTTGCCCTGCTGAAGCCCGCAGATGCAAGCCGGCAGCTGACCTACCGCATGATCATTCGCGAAGTTCCTGAAGCTGTACCCGCAACTGGCATTCAGGTTCCCATCGCGCTGGCCTTGAGCATGCCCGTGTTCATCACGCCCCCTGTGGCCAAACGCCAGGTTAGTTGCACTAACCAGCTGGCGGACGCCAAAACCCTCAACCTGCAATGCAGCAATACCGGTACGGCTTACGCCCAGATACGGGAAGCGACCGTCACGCGTAGCACACAAGTCCTGGCCCGGTTTGAGGGTGGCAGTTACATCCTGCCCGGTGCCCGTAAAACGGTCGGGCTTAAGGCAGAGCAGGCCCTTACAAAAGGGGACGCCCAACTGGTGGTGACCTTTGATGACGGACAAAGCCTGACGACCAGCATCACGCTGCCTTGATTTGGTACCCGATTTCAATGAGGCGCTGGTGGACTTTACGAAAACACCCCGTAGCGATTGGCATTGCAGGCCTTTGTTGCGGCCTGCTGGCACACGCCCAGACACCCGCCTCCTCTAATGCGCCGCCAGCGGCCCGGTCATCCAGCGACCGGCTCCTTCCGCTGGAAGTCTTCATCAACAGCACCAAGGGCGGCGTCTGGACCCTGCTTGAGCGCAACGGCATCCTGTATGCGCCGGAAGATGCCTTTGAAGAGTGGCGGCTGAACCATCGGCCCAGCGCGCAGGACGTTG
The DNA here is from genome assembly GCF_056402675.1 of Polaromonas sp. P3_C2. Lineage (NCBI taxonomy): Bacteria > Pseudomonadati > Pseudomonadota > Betaproteobacteria > Burkholderiales > Comamonadaceae > Polaromonas > Polaromonas sp. P3_C2. The sequence goes on from NZ_JBFUGX010000021.1 coordinate 11,198, forward strand.
ATTTCCAGGGCCAAAAGTGGTTTCCGCTGTCTGCTATTCCGGGATTCGAAGCGCGGCTGAATTTCGCCGACCAGTCAGTGGATCTGGTGTTTTCGCCGGCAGCCTTCAACGCCGTGCGCCTGACGCAGGAATCCGCCATGCGTCCCCCGCTGTCGCCGTCGATCCCCGCTGCATTTGCGAATTACGACCTCAATTACATCACCAYCCGCAGCCGCATAGCCGGCAGCACCACGGATGCGAAGGACCTGGGCGCCTTGACTGAATTCGGCGTGTCGGGGGAGATGGGGCTGTTGACCAGCAGCTACGTGGGACGCAACCTCATCAGCCAGRACCCGACACTCAGGGCCTCATGGCGCAGGCTTGAAACCACTTACACGCGCAACTTCCTGGACAGCAACAGCTCCCTGCGACTGGGTGACAGCAGTACGCGCACCGGAATTTCGGGACGCCAGGTGTATTTCGGCGGCATACAGTTCAGCAAAAACTTCTCGCTGCAACCTGGCTTTGTCACCCAGCCGATTCCCACCGTGACCGGCCTGTCGGCGGCGCCCAGCACCGTTGAGCTCTATGTCAACGACGCATTGCGGCAAACTTCCAAGGTCCCATCCGGCCCCTTCAGCATCGACAACTTTCCCGCACTGACCGGCGCCGGGGAAGCCCGAGTGGTGGTACGTGACATCCTGGGCCGGGAAACCGTCGTCACCCAATCATTTTTCAGCAATGCCAACCTGCTGGAAGAAAACCTCAGCGACTGGAGCTTTGAGTTGGGGGCCGTACGCCGCGACCTCGGGATTGAGAACGCCGACTATGGGGATCGCTTCGTTTCAGGCCTCTGGCGCCAGGGCCTGAGCAAAAGCCTGACGGTTGAAGCCAACGGCGAATGGTCGAAGTCTCTGATGCGTGCCGGCGCCGGCGCCAGCTATGAGCTGCCCTTCCAGATGCTGGGACAGACGGCGTTTTCGGCCAGCCGCAGCGACGCGGCTGGCCAGGGCACCAACTGGATGGTCGGGGTCGAGCGCAGCGGACTGCGGCACGGCGTGTCGCTCAGCGCGGAAGGCGCATCGCGCGGCTACCGGCAAATCGGTATTGATACGCCATCGCCCCGCCTGCAAACCACCGCCAGTTACAGCTACAGCAGCGACAACTTCGGCGCCTTCAACGTGAGTTACGCTGGCTTTGACAACTACGACCTCGGAAAGCTCAACACACTCAGTGTGAATTACACCCTGCGCCTCGGTCAACGCGCAGCCCTGACTTTGAGCGCCACCCGCCTCAGCGGCATCAGCTCGGGGACTTCAGTGGGCGCCACCCTGATCGTGCCGCTTGAGAATCGGGTCACCATCGCCGCAGGTGTCACTACCCGCAGTGGAAGCACCGAAGGATATGTAAACGCCAGCCGAGCAGTGAGTGCCGAAACCGGCTGGGGCTGGCGAACGGCGCTGGGCTCCCGTGCGGACGGCCGCTATGCGGAAGGCGGCGCTTATTACCAGGGCACCAAAGGCCTGTTTTCGGCTGACGTCAGCAATGGGGAGAGCCAGCAAAACCTGCGCCTGGGCCTGATCGGGGGCATGGTGGCGGCCGAAGGCCAAGTCTTCGCCACTCGCCGCGTGCAGGAAAGCTTTGCCATTGTCGAGGTGCCAGGTTATGCCAACGTGGGCGTGGGCTTCCAGGGCAGTACCCTGACCCGAACCAATTCAGACGGCGTCGCGCTGCTGCCGCGCCTGCTACCGTTCCAGCGCAACAGCGTACGCCTGGATCCGAGCGAGCTGCCGATCAGCGCCGAACTCGACTCCATCGAGCTCGAAGCCGTGCCGGCGCTTCGGGGGGCGGTCAAGATCGCGTTTCCCGTCCGCTCAGGACGGGGCGCCTTGATTCGTATTGAGCTGGACGATGGCGAGCCGGCGCCCTCGGGTGCAGAGGTTGAGCTGATCGGCGACAAGAAAGAGTTTTTTACCGCTCGCCGCGGCGAGACCTTTGTCACCGGCCTGCAGGCCCAGAATCGCCTGCGCCTGAAATGGAACGGGGCTACCTGCACATTTGCGGTGGAGTTGCCGCCCGGCAACCTTGAGGATATCGCCCGGGTAGGCCCGGTACGCTGCAGTGGTGTCAAACGATGATTGACACCAAACCCTGGCGCCTCGCCGCTGCGGCCTGCCTGACTCTTCTGGGCGCGGCACCGGCCTGGGCCGCGCTGATCTGCAACGCCACGGCGACGCCTGTGCAGACGGTGTACTTTGAGAACGACCCGAATCCCACAGACGGCGCGTGGACCGTGACGATCAACTGCACGCGCGGCCCCACAGATTCAGCCAGCTCAGACTACACCTTGCAGGCCGATAACGGTTTCAACCCCACAGGCAACACCAACCAGGCGGTCAACGGTAACGGCCAGACCAACCGGATCGCTTACGAGCTTTACAGGACGGCACCAGGCAACGGCGCATGGGGCGGAACCACGGCCACTGACTTCGCCGGAACGATCAACTTCGGCGGCGCCCTGACAGCCAGTGCCACCCATGTCTTCTACAGCCGCATTGCGGCCGGGCTCAACAAGAGCGCCAAACTCTTCACCGATACCGTGACCATGCGCCTGCGCTATGACAACGGCCCCGGCAACGTGGATGTCTTCCCCACATTCCCCGTGAGCATCAACAACCAGTCCGTCTGCCTGCTCAGCACGCCGCCGGGCAATATCCAGTTCAACTACGCCTCCTTTCAACTCGCCGCGRCCACGGCCAGTACGGCCTATGCCGTGCGCTGCACCATCGGCGAAACCTACACCATGGCGCTGGACGCGGCGGCAGGAAACCTGCTCGCGCTCAACTACGCCCTGGCTTTGAGCAATCCAGCAGGTCAGACCGGTACCGGCTTCCCGCAGAATTTCACGATCAACGGAACCATCCCAGGCGGCCAATCCGGCACCTGTGCAACGGGCATGTGCACCAGCACGCAGGCGCGGACCCTGACCATTACTTACTAACATCCATCTTGTTTTCCGTCAGCGTGATTTTTGTCACGATTTTTCGACACCAGTACCCACGGGAACGACGCAATACGGCACCATGCACAGTACTGCTACAAAACGTTACCATCAGCAGTTAGGAGTCGTCCCGCCAACGAAGGCCCGGGCGATTAACGGAGTCCATCGATGAGTGTCTCTTACGCATTGCGCATAGCCCTGGCAGCCCTGCTGTGCACCTGCGCGCTGCAAGCCAAAGCAGCCATTACCTGCACACTCGCAGCCACATCCGTAGACCTCAATTACACCAACGGGGCCGCCGCCGCCAATGCCAGCGGCACCATCACTGTGAACTGCACCAGGCTGTCGACGGACGCCAACAGCACCACTTATTGGGTCAGCATTGATTACGGCAGCCGCACGGGCCTTACCCGCCGGGTTTTCCGTCACGGCGGCGGCACCATCAATGCCGACCGGCTCGATGTCAATATCTACAAGAATGCGACCACGACCGACTGGATCAACACCGGCACCGGGCGGGTGAATGGAACGTTGAATTTCGGCGCTGCGCTAAGTGCCAGTACCACGCTGACCTACAACTTCCGCGTGGTGGCAGGACAAACCGGAAACACGGCAGGCATTTATGACGAAACCTTTATCACGACCCTTCAGCTAGCCACTGCCGGCCCCGTCGTTGCCACCACGACCTTTACACCCACCGTGAGCATCATCGCCCAATGCTTTGTGGGGCAGGTGGCGTCAGGCAATACCGCCCCGGGCGCCATTTCGCCCTCCACACTGACACTGGACTACATCTCTTTTGCGCCCACCCCCCAGACCAGTACCATGAACTTCACGGTCGACTGCACTCGCGGCACCAGTTATGCCCTGGCGCTATCACCGGCAGCGGGCACATTGCTGGGCCTCAACTACACACTGGCACTCAGCGGTGCAAGCGCAACGGGCGATGGCCGGGCTCAGCCCTATACGGTGACAGGCACCATTGCAGCCGGCCAGGCAGGCACCTGCTCTACAGCCACCTGTACTGCCACCCAGACCGGGGTTACGGTCACCGTCACCTACTAACGCGCATCCCTGGCGCACCCGTCAGCAAGCTCCTGCCGCCAGCCGGCAGCGAGCGCTTTGCTGTTTTTATGCCCAATAAGGCCAGCATTCCACAGCCTTGTCGCGGCTCATATAAGGCTGGCACCCCCATATTGAAGAAAACCCCAACAAAACATCAATTTCATCAATTAATTTAATAAATCAAATTTGTGTGAAATGTCACTAATTAACAGTTATGAGGTGACTTTTACCAATTGATTCAAATTATCAAATTCGATAGCATGACTGCAACAACTGATATTTTTAAGGAGTTGCACCATGAAGATCATCAAATTTGCTTTTGTCGCCGCCTTGGCCACGCAGTCCCTGCTGGGAATTCATGGTGCAGCCCTGGCGCAAACATCCGGCTCCTTTGGTGTCACCATCATGTTGCGCAGCTTCAGTGAGGCTGTCACGGCAGATCATCGCTGCACCCATCGCGGCCAGCCAGACGGCCAGGCCGGCACCCTGCGCATCAGCTGCCCATCCACTGTGGATATCCAGGCTATCGCCGCAGCATCGACCAGCAAAAGCGGCCAGATCCAGCGCATGAACGCCATGCCCGATTCCGCTGCAGGTAGCCGCCTTGCTGTGGTGGCAGGCAAGCCCATGAACTCCCGGGACCCGGTTGCAT
>NZ_JBFUGX010000022.1:0-15868 GCF_056402675.1 Polaromonas sp. P3_C2
CCGCCCGCCAGAGGCGGCGGCTCTTCCGAGCCGTCCAAGCCTGCGCGGGCAGGCTTGGAGCCGCGGCTCTCAGCCCCTCAAGGGGGCGCCACCAGCGGCCCGGCAAAGCCGGTTCCGCGCTGGCCCTGGCGAAGGCAAGCGCCGCTACCAGGTTACGCGCATGAGACCACTCCAACCTGTCACTCCCGGCGCGCGCATCGCGCTGGGTGTGAGCTTCTTCATCCTGTTCTTTGTCGTGTGGGCCATCTTCACGCTGGGGGGCTATGTCTCCAAGACATTCCTGGCGGACCCCATCACCATGGTGAAATCAGGTTACGACCTGCTGGCCAACCAGGGTTTCGCCAAGGACATCGGCATGACGGTCTGGCGGGTGTTGGGCGGCTTTGCGATTGCGGCCTTGCTGGCAGTGCCGCTCGGCGTGATGATGGGCGCCTACAAACCGGTCGAAGCGTTCTTTGAACCCTTTGTGAGCTTCGCACGCTATCTGCCGGCCTCGGCTTTTATTCCGCTACTGATTTTGTGGGCCGGGATTGGTGAGGCACAGAAGCTCGCCGTGATTTTTATCGGCTCCTTCTTTCAACTGGTGTTGATGATTGCCGTGAGTGTCGGCAACACGCGGCGCGACCTGGTCGAGGCGGCCTACACGTTGGGCGCGGCCGACCGCGGCATCGTGGTGCGCGTGCTGCTGCCCAGTGCAGCGCCCGAGATTGCCGAGACCTTGCGCATGGTACTGGGCTGGGCCTGGACCTATGTGATCGTCGCGGAGCTGATAGGCGCGTCCAGCGGCATCGGCCACATGATCACCGACAGCCAGGCACTGCTGGCGACAGACCAGATCATCTTCGGCATCATCGTCATTGGTGTATTCGGCCTGGTCACCGACCTGGCGTTTAAAGCGCTCAATAGAAAACTTTTCCCGTGGGCTCAGTTAGGCCGATGACTTCTTCTTCCTCCACACCGATCCTGACCGTCACCCAGTTGTCGAAAACCTTTGCCGCCAACAAGGGCCCCGGCACCGTCGCGCTGCAAGCCACCGACCTCGCGGTTGCCGAGAACGACTTCATCACCATCCTCGGTCCTTCAGGCTGCGGCAAGTCCACCCTGCTGCGCATGGTCGCCGGGCTGGACATTCCCACAAGCGGCACCATCGTGCTGGACGGCAAACCCATAGCGGGCCCRGGCGCGGACCGCGGCATGGTGTTCCAGAGCTACACGCTCTTTCCGTGGCTCACGATTTTGCAAAACGTCTGCTTTGGCCTGCGGGAAAAAGGCATGCCACTGGAAAAGCAGCACGATATCGCGCACCAATTCATCAAGAAGGTCGGACTGCAGGGATTTGAGAACCATTTCCCCAAACAGCTTTCAGGCGGCATGCAACAACGCACAGCACTCGCTCGTGCCCTTGCCAACAACCCGCGCATCCTGCTGATGGACGAGCCCTTCGGCGCACTGGACCATCAGACGCGTGAGCTGATGCAGGAGCTGCTGCAAGGTATCTGGGAGGCCGAGCAGAAAACCGTGCTGTTCGTGACGCATGACATCGATGAGGCCATCTTTATGGGCAGCCGCGTGGTCGTCATGAGCGCAAGACCAGGCCGCATCAAGTGCGACATTGCGGTGCCCCTGGAGCATCCACGGCATTACTTGGTAAAGACGACACCGGTTTTCACGGATCTCAAGGCAAAACTTACCGAAGAAATCCGCGTCGAAGTGCACCGGGCGGCGGGCCTGCAGGCGCCCGCCGTTTAATCCGTCTGAGTTTTGGGTCGTGCTGCCTGCGTCATGCGCAGGGCGCTGCAAACACCGGCCGTGGCGGCAAAGGCAGCGGCCAGCCAAAGGGCGATCAAGGGACCCTGACCGCCTTCACCGGGACTGGACACGGCAAAAATCATCGCCAGTAAAACCGCGCCCAATGTCTGTCCCGTCAAACGTGCCGTGCCCAGCATGCCGCTGGCGCCGCCGCTGCGGTGTGCGGGCGCCGAGGTGATGATGGTGTGGTTGTTGGGTGACTGAAAGAGGCCGTAGCCGATGCCGCACAGCGCCATTCGCCAGACGATGTCGGCCTGCGCCGGATGCGCGGGCAACACGGCCAGCAACACCAGCCCCAGGCAGAGCATGGCCATGCCAACGCCGCCCAGCAGGCCGCCTGGATAGCGCCCTATAAGCCGGCCCACCAGCGGCGAAGTCACCACAATCGCCAGCGGCCAGGCGGTGAGCAGCAAGCCCGCCTCGAGGTGACTGAAGCCGTAGCTGCCCAGCAGCAAAAAGGGCAGGCAGATATAGGCCAGCGTCTGCGCGCAGAAGGCGCCTATCGACGTGCCCATGGACAGCGCGAACACGGGAATGCGCAGCAAATCAAGCGGAAATAGCGGCACGGGCATGGCCAGCTGGCGGCGCACGTAGATCACGCCGATGACGATTCCGGCGGCCAGCTCGGCCAGCGGCAGCCACAAGGATGATGCCGCACCCGGCACAGCTTCCACGCGTACACCCAGGCCGTCTACGCCCAGGAACACCAGGCCGAACATCAGGGCGTTGAGCACCACATCGACCGGCGAGAGCTTGAGGCTCTCTGCCTTGGCGGTGTTCTCGGGCAGCGCCTTTCGACCCCACCACAACGACATCAGGCCGAACGGCACATTGAGCGCAAACAGCCACGGCCACGAACCGACGGAAAGAATGCCGGCCGCAATCGACGGGCCGGCCACCGAGGCGGTGGCCACCACCAGCGAGTTGATGGCGATGCCGCGGCCGAGCAGGTGTTTTGGGTAGATGAGCCGAACCAGCGCGGTGTTGACGCTCATGAGGCCAGCCGCGCCCAAGCCCTGCAGCACGCGGGCCAGCGCCAGTGTGGTCAATGAATCAGCCAGCGCACAGAGCAGCGAGGCCAGCGTGAACACGGCCATGCCTGCCAGGTAAACGCGACGGTAACCGATGATGTCGCCTAATGTGGCCAGCGGCAGCAAGAGCGCCAGCGTGGCGACCTGGTAGGCGTTGATGACCCAGATGGACTGGGCGGGCGCGGCGTTCAGTTCACGGGCGATGTCCGGCAGCGCCAGGTTAACGATGGTCCCGTCAAGCACCGCCATGACAATACCGAGAACGATGACCAGCAACGCACGCAAGCGTTCGCGAGCGGGCAAACCATCCTGAACAAGCATTGAGACCTTTGGTTGTGGCGGGCGGCAAACAGCTGAATCTCTGGCCGCCGCGAAGCTCTCATTTTAAGAGCGCGACCCCGATGCACGCCGGAGCCGGCGCCCTGTCCCAGTGTGCTCCTTGGATTCTGGGGAACCGACGACGCCAGCCGCATCCCCGTGGCGCAGCCGGCTGCGGCTCTACAAGCGCCGTCACGCCCGCACCACCAGCAGGCTGATTTCTTATGAAAAAAGTAGCCGAAGCCCTTATGTATATTGCGCAAGCAGCTCCTGAATTAATAGCAAATGAGGAACCGGGCGAACAAGCGGGGTGAAGCAAGAGAGGCGCAACAGGAGGGCAAAACGAAAAAACCCGGTGATGCCTCGGCATCCCGGGTGATTCCGGCGGTTTCACGCGCCGTTCTGGAGGAAGGCCTGCCACCCTCGGGTAGCAGGCTCCGCCGCTTACTTCATGCCGAACTTGGCCTTGGCGTCGTTCTGGCAGGTGTCCTTCGGGGCGCCGGTAAGCGCATCGCAACGCTCCTTGGCGGCTTTGTAGTCGGCTTCACGCTTTTCGGCGCTGGCGTCCTTCTTGGCTTCGGTCACTTTTCAGTCTTGTTCTTGCTGGTGTCGGCTGAGGTCTTGGCGACCTTGGCGTCTTCCTTGGCTTTGACGTGGGCCGCTTTGGCATCTTTCACGCAAACGTCCTTCTCATTGCCTTTCAGGTCGTCGCACTTTTCCTTGGCGGCGTCGTAGGCGGCATCGCCTTTGGCCAGGGCCACCTTTTCGGTGTTGCGCGGGCTGGGCTTGTACTGTGCTTCCAGTTCGGCCTTGGCGACTTTTTCAGCGCCTTTGGCTTCGGCCACGCAGATGTCTTTGGCATTGTCTTTCAAGGTGGCGCACTTGTCGCGGCCGGCTTTGTAGTCGGCCGAGATGCGGTTGCTCTCGGCTTTATGTTCCTCTTTGGTCATAGCCAGGGCCTGGCCGGCAAAAGCACAGGACATCACAGCGGTCAGCATCAGTAATTTGGTTTTCATGGATTTTCCTTTGGATGAGTTGGAGTTATGGATTGGTTATGGATGGACGCTGGAACGCTCAACGGCGGATCAATAGCGYTCAAAAAAATCGGTCGGGTTGCGGTCTTTCCAGGCGGCGACCTGCTTCTCAGCCTCATCCTTGCTGAGGCCGTGGCGCTCCTGGATGCGGCCCAGCAACTGGTCGCGTTTGCCGGCGACTACATCGAGGTCGTCGTCAGTGAGCTTGCCCCACTGTTCTTTGACTTTGCCTTTGAATTGAAGCCAGTTGCCTTCCACGCGGTCCTTGTTCATGGTGTTCTCCTGAACGTCAGTTGATAAATTCGCCCGTCGCACTTATGTCCCATGTCGTCCGGGCGGCATGTTCACACCGTACGCTCGTTCTTTTTCTCCCACCGTAGGCCCCCGTATTTGATGAGCGTAGGCTCATGCTTACAGGCTCGGCGCCGCGCTGCGAGAACGTGCCATTGCGCGAAGAAAAGCAACAAAATTCGCAACGGCTTCCTGGCCGGAACGTAACTGCATGGCACGCCGGCCAGGGCAAGAACTGTTTTTATTTCGACATCAAGGTGGTGGACGGCAGCGACACCAAAGATGAAAAATCGCAGCCCGTGGCGAAGCCTGCGGCTCTGGCGGCCTGATGCAGGAATACCGCTACATCAAGGCCAAGGCCTGAGTGCGGCTGACGGGAAGTGCCTGGTTGCGTTTACTTTGACCGCAGCGTGCGGCTGAGCAGCGCGACGGGCAGCAAACCCACCAGCACCAGCGCCAGCGCGGGCAAGGCGGCCTCACCAAGCCGCTCGTCGCGCGCGAGCTGGTAGGTGATCACGGCCAGGGTGTCGCTGTTGAAGGGCCGCAGCACCAGCGTGGCGGGCAGCTCTTTCATCACATCGACAAACACCAGCAGGCCCGCTGCCGCCACCGAGCGCTTGAGCAGCGGCCAATGAACGCGGCTGAGGATGCCCAGGCCGCTGGTGCCCAGCATGCGCGCGCTGTCGTCAAAGCTGGCCGGGATGCGCGAGTAGCCGCTTTGCAGGCTTTGCAGTGCCACGGCGCTGAAGCGCACCAGGTAAGCCCAGACCACACCGAGGATGGTGGCGGTGACCCAATAGCCCGCGCTGGTCTGCGGCGCAGCGGCCTGCAACCAGCCCACGGGCAGCAGGAGGCCCACCACAATCACCGCGCCGGGCACGGCATAACCCAGACCCGCCAGGTGCACGGCAGCGCGGGTAAGCAGGCCCGGCTGCCGGCGCACCGCAAAGGCCAGGCCCAAGGCAAGCGCGGTGGCCAACAGTGCGCTCAAGCCTGCAAGGCCAATGCTGCTGAGCGTCCAGCCAATGAATTTGTCCCAAAGCAGGTTGTCCCACCCCAGCACCAGCGGGCGCAGCATAAAGAGCACCGGCAACACAAAGCCCAGCGCGATGGGCACGGCGCACACGAGCCAGGCCGAAACGGCGCGCAGGCCGCGCAACTGCACGGGGGCCGCGTCTTGCGCGCCGGCGCGCGCGCCGCGGCCGGTGGCAAAGCGCATGCGCTTTTGCGCGCTGTGCTCTATCCACAGCAGCAGCGCGACGAAGAACAGCAGCACGGTCGCCAGCTGCGCCGCGGCGATGCGGTTGTCCATCGAGAGCCACGCCTTGTAGATGCCGGCGGTGAAGGTCTGGATGCCGAAATAACTGGAGACGCCGAAGTCGGCCAAAGTTTCCATCAGGGCCAGCGCCACGCCGGCGGCCACGGCGGGGCGCGCCAGCGGCAGCGCCACACCACGGATGCGGCGCGACAGCGGTGCGCCCAGCAGGCGTGCGGCTTCCATCAGGTGCACGGCGCGCTCAGACAGCGCCGTGCGCGCAAGCAGGTACACATAGGGGTAGAGCGCGACGGTGAAGACCAGTACGGCACCACCCAGGCTGCGCACCTCGGGCAGCAGCCGGCCCTGCAGGCCGAAGCTGGCGCGCAGCCAGGTCTGCAGCGGACCGGCGTATTGGAGAAAGTCGGTATACGCATAGGCCAACACATAGGCCGGCATGGCCAGCGGCAGCAGCAGGGCCCACTCAAACACCCGGCGCCCCGGGAAGTCAAACAAGGTGACCGTGCTGGCGGTCGCCATGCCTACCACCGCCACACCGAACGCCACACACAGGCACAGCGTCAGCGATGTCCGGGTGTAGTCGGGCAGCACGGTCTGCAGCATCTGCAGCAGGATGGATTGCGCTTCGCCGTTGAACTGCAGCCAGGACAGAGCCACGGCCAACACCGGCAGCGTCAGCAGCCCGACCAGCAAAAACAGCACAACAGAAGGGAAATATCGGCGAAACATGGAGCCCCGGAAAGCCTCAGCAAAAAGGCCTCTCGCGGGAAGGAGCCCTGCCCCCGCCTGCGTTCGCCACGCTTTTGCAGTCAGTCACTGCAAATGAGAATTGTAAGCATCTACAATTACCTGCATGTTTCTGGATATCTCCCAGCTGGGCGTGCATTACGCCGGTCGCACAAAGCCCGCCGTGGACGGCGTGTCGTTCAGCCTTCAGGCCGGGGAAATCGGGGTTCTGATCGGGCCTTCAGGTTGCGGCAAAACCACCTTGCTGCGCGCAGTGGCTGGCCTTGAACGGGCCAATGCTGGCAGCATTACGCTGGCAAAGGATGTGGTGAGCACCGCCGCCTTGCATGTGCCGGCCGAATCCCGCCGCATCGGCATGGTGTTTCAGGACTACGCGCTGTTTCCGCACCTTGATGCTGCGCACAACGTCGCCTTCGGGCTCACTCATCTGACGCCCGCTCAGCGCAAGCAGCGCGTCGGAGACGTGCTGGAGCTGGTCGGCCTGGGCAATGTGCATAAGCGCTTTCCGCATGAGCTTTCGGGCGGCCAGCAGCAACGTGTGGCACTGGCCCGCGCGCTGGCGCCGCAGCCGCGCCTGCTGTTGCTGGACGAGCCGTTTTCCAACCTGGACGTGGACCTGCGCGAGCGCCTGGCGCACGAGGTGCGCGGCATCCTGAAGGCGGCCGGCGCGACGGCGCTGTTCGTCACGCATGATCAGCTCGAAGCTTTTGCCATCGGGGACCGCATCGGCGTGATGCACCAGGGCAAACTGCACCAGTGGGATGAGGCTTATGCGCTGTACCACCGCCCTGCCACCCGATTTGTGGCTGACTTCATCGGCCACGGGGTATTCGCACAAGCGCATATCGAGCAGCGCGGCGACGACGTGGTGGTGCACACCGCGCTGGGTGACCTGACGGACATGCTGGAGTGTCCGCTGCCCGGGGCGTACGCCGGCGGCTTGTGCGATGTGCTGCTGCGTGCCGACGACATCGTGCATGACGACAACGCACCAGTGAAAGCGCAGATCGTGCGCAAGGCGTTTCGCGGCTCGGAGTTTTTGTACACGCTCAAATTGCAGACGGGCGAGACGGTGATGGCGCATGTGCCGTCGCACCACAACCATGCGCTGGGCGAGTGGATAGGCATACGTGCCGAGGTCGACCATGTGGTGACCTTTCCCCGTGAAACCGTTGCTGCGCCCTAGCCGCGCTTAGCTCCGCCGGCCACTTTACCCTTGCGTCTGCCTCAGACGCTCAATATCTTCCCGCAGCGCCTGCGCCCACACCCGGCGGGTCTGGCCTTGCGGGGCCTGCACCTCGCCAAAGGTAACGACCGCCTTGAGCGGCGGCGCAGTCAGGGTGCGCCAAATCGATCCGACCAGGGTTTCGTCATCCACATAACTGGGGGCGAAGCTGGTCGCGCCGCTGGCGGCGTCGATGAACTTCAGTGCCACCGGCTGCACCGGCACAGACGCTTCAATGGCCGCCTGGATAAGGTTGGCGTGAAAGTGCTTGAGGGTGATGCCGTCGCCCGTCGTGCCTTCAGGGAACACCGCCAGGATGTCGCCCRCGCGGAGGCGGTCCGCCATTTGCGTGACGACGCGGTGAGCATCGCGCCGCGACTCGCGCTCGATGTAGAGGGAACCCGCGCCGTCTGACAGCGTGCGCACAAAGGGCCAGTCCCGCACATCCGCCTTGGAGACAAAGCGGCAATGGCGCGAGGCATGCATCACCAGGATGTCCAGCCACGAAATATGGTTGGCCACCAGCAACACCGGGCCGGTGGCCGGCGGCGTGCCATTGACCACCAGTTCAATGCCCACGATGCACAGCATGGCCCCGGCCCATGCCTGTACGCGGGCCTCCTGCTCAGCCTGGGGAAGTTTGGGGAAAGCAGTCTTGATCGTCCAGAAACCCTGGACGGCATGCACGATGGCGCGCAACAAGGTCCCACAAAAGTGAAGCCATTTCATACGGAAGCAGCGCCTCAGTGTGAAGCGTCAGGAGCTTCATAAGCGAGCTGTCCGCCCACGATCGTCCAGCGCACGCGCGCAGGCATCTGGTGGCCCGAGAACGGTGTGTGCTTGCCCTGGCTGCGCAAGGCGGCGGGCTCGACTGTCCATTCACCGGCGGGGTCAAATATGCAGATATCGGCCACGCCGCCTTTAACGAGCTGCCCCGCGCTGGCCTGCAGCGTGCCAAGCGCATTGCCCAGCACCCGCGCGGGTTCACTCGTAAGCACCGCCAGTGCGCGCTGCAGACCAGCATCGCTGTCAGTACCCCATTTGCAGGCCAGGCCCAGCAGCAACTCAAGCCCTGTGGCGCCCGGCTCGGCTTCGGCAAAGGGCAAAGTCTTGGCGTCTTCGTCAACAGGCGTGTGGTCAGACACCAGCGCGTCGATGGTGCCGTCGGCCAGGCCCTGGCGGATGGCGTCGCGGTCGCGCTGCTGGCGCAGTGGCGGGTCCAGCCGCATTCGGCTGTCGAAGTAACCGATGTCCACATCGGTCAGGTGCAGGCTGTTGATGCTGACATCGCAAGTCACGGCCAGGCCTTCTGCCTTGGCCTTGGCCACGAGTGCCACGCCTGCGGCGCTGCTGATGCGGCACAGGTGCACGCGCGCGCCGGTGGCACGCACCAGCTCGAAGATGGTGTGAAGCGCGATGGTTTCGGCGGCGACGGACACGCCGCTCAACCCCAGGCGTGTAGCCAGCGGGCCGCTGGCAGCGACGCCGCTGCCCAGGTACATCTCTTGCGGGCGCAGCCAGACGGTGTAGCCGAAGGTCGAGGCGTATTGCAGGGCGCGCATCATGACTTGCGTGTTGGCCAGCGGCACCTCTGCCTGGCTGAAGCCTACGCAGCCCGACTCCGTCAGCTCGACCATCTCGGTCAGCGTCTCACCCTTGAGCGCACGCGTGAGCGCACCCAGCGGGAACACGCGCGACTGGTGCAGCTTCTCGGCGCGGAACTTGAGCATTTCAACGAGGCCGGGCTCGTCGAGTACCGGGTCGGTGTCGGGCGGGCAGACCAGGCTTGTGACGCCGCCGGCCACAGCCGCGGCGAGTTCGCTTTCGAGCATGCCTTCGTGCTCGTGGCCGGGCTCACGCAGACGGGCCGACAGGTCGATCAGGCCAGGAGCCACGACGCAGCCAGTGGCGTCAATGGTTTTGTTGGGTGCGAAATCGGCGGGGTTGCTTTTGAGCGAAACAATGCGGCCCGCGGCAATTGCCACGTCGCAGATTTCGTCGAACTTGGAAGCCGGGTCGATGACGCGGCCGTTCTTGATGAGTATTTTCATTCTTTTTTCTCCGCGTTCAGGCTTCATTCCCAGCAACGATGCTCATCACCGCCATTCGGACTGCGATGCCAAAAGTCACTTGCGGCAGGATCACACTCTGCGTGCCGTCGACAACGGCGGAATCAATTTCCACACCGCGGTTGATGGGCCCCGGGTGCATGACGATGGCGTCGGGCTTGGCCAGTTTTAATTTTTCGGTGGTGAGGCCGAAGCTCTTGAAGAACTCCTGGCTGCTGGGCAATAACGCGCCGGACATGCGTTCGTTCTGCAGCCGGAGCATGATGATTACGTCGGCATCCTTGATACCTTCTTCAAGCGTATTGCAGACACGCACGCCCATCTGCGCCATGTCGGCGGGCACCAGGGTCTTGGGGCCGACCACGCGCACTTCGGGGCAGCCCAGCGTAGTGAGTGCGTGGATGTCGGAACGCGCCACGCGCGAGTGCAGCACGTCACCGACGATGGCGACCGTGAGCTTGCTGAAATCTTTCTTGTAGTGCCGGATGGTGTACATGTCGAGCAGGCCCTGCGTGGGGTGCGCGTGGCGGCCGTCGCCGGCATTAATGACGTGCACATGCGGTGCGACGTGCTGGGCAATCAGGTAGGGTGCGCCCGATTCGCTGTGACGCACCACAAAAAGATCGGCGGCCATGGCGCTCAGGTTGGCGATGGTGTCGAGCAGCGACTCGCCCTTGGAGGCCGATGAGCGCGCGATGTCCAGGTTGATGACATCGGCCGACAGCCGCGTGGCGGCGATTTCGAAGGTGGTGCGGGTGCGGGTGGAGTTTTCAAAGAAAAGATTGAAGACACTCTTGCCGCGCAGCAGCGGGACTTTTTTGACTTCGCGGTTGTTGACGCTGACGAAGTTGGCGGCGGTGTCGAGGATCTGCGTCAAGGTAGCCTTGGGCAGGCCTTCAATCGACAGCAGGTGGATCAGCTCGCCGTTTTTGTTGAGTTGCGGATTTCGTCGATACAGCATGTGATGGACTCCTTGGGGTCTCTTGGTTTTTTGGGGGTGGCCTGGCAGTAATAGTGATGGTGACGATCAGCCCTGAACCTGGAAGCTGAACTTGCCGTCCTCTGCGCGGGCCAGCTCAAGCGACTGCGAGGCGGGCAAGGCCACGCGCGCCACCGCCAGGTCGGGCTGCACCGGCAGCTCGCGCCCGCCGCGGTCTACCAGTACGACCAGCTTGACGCTGGCGGGCCGGCCGTAGTCAAACAATTCGTTGAGAACGGCGCGTATGGTGCGTCCGGTGTAGAGCACGTCGTCGACCACGACGAGGTGAGCGCCGTTCACGTCAAAGGGCAGCAAAGTCTGCCCACTGGAGGCCAGTCCCCGCTGCGAGAAATCGTCGCGGTGCATGGAGGAAGACAGCACACCGGCCTCGCCCTCCAGGCCCAGGTCTTTTTGCAGGCGCTGCGCCAGCCAGGCGCCGCCGGAGGCCACGCCGACCAGCTTGGGCGGCAAGGGATAGGACGCCAGTTGCTGGCGCATGCTGCGCAGCAGGTCGCTGTATAGCGCCTCGGCGTCAAGGGTCAGGCTGCTCATGGGAAACTCCTTAAAAACTGCTCGAGGATGATGCAGGCCGAGGCCGCATCGGCATCCGCTGCGCCGCCGGCGAGTGCCTCRGTGGTGCTGTAGCGCTCATCCACCTCAAAGACCTGGAGGCCGAAGCGCCCGCGAAGCTGACGGGCGAACTTCTGCGCCCGCGCGGTATTGTCGTGGCTGGCACCGTCGGGGTGAAAGGGCACGCCGACGACGAGGGCGTCGGGCTGCCACTCCTTGATGCGCGTCTCGACGGCCTTGAGGCGGGCGTCGCTGCCTTCAGCGTTGATGGTGGGCTGGGGGGTGGCGGTACGGGTCAGCACGTTGCCGGTGGCAACGCCGGTGCGCTTGAGACCGAAGTCGAAAGCCAGAAAGGTTTGGAGGCCAGTGGCCCGAGGGGAAGGCATGGCCGCAAGGCTCATGCGTGACCGGCCTCGGGAGAGAGCATCCAGCTTTGCAGGCCCAGCAGCATGAGCGCCTTGTCGTAGCGTTGCTCTACCGGTGTGTCGAAAATCACACCGACGTCGGCTGCGACCGTGAGCCAGCTGTTGTCCGAGATTTCCGATTCCAGCTGGCCTTCACCCCAGGCCGAATATCCAAGGGAGACAAACACCCTGCGCGGGCCGGCGCCCGTGGAGAGCGCTTCCAGCACGTCTTTGGAGGTGGTCATTTCGAGGCCGCCGGGGATCGTCATCGTCGAGGCATAGACCGATTCGTTGCCCGGCATCATGGATTCGTGGAGAACAAAGCCCCGTTCGGTCTGGACCGGGCCGCCCTGGAATACCGGGGACTGGGTCAGGTCGTCGCGCCGCAGAGGCAACTCGACCTTGTCGAACAGGTTCTTGAGATTGATATCGCTGGGCTTGTTGATGACCAGCCCCAGCGCACCCCGGTCGCTGTGTTCGCACATGTACACCACGCTCTTGGCAAAAGCTTCATCATCCATCCCCGGCATGGCAATGAGGAAGTGGTGCGTGAGGTTGATCGATGCAGAATCCGTGGCCATGGCGGGATTTTACGCCGGACGGGACGGCGCGGGGAGCCCACCCTGCCGGCCACCCGCCAATTCGCGGGGGATCTACGGCCGGATAGCTGCTTTTCGCTACGATGGCCGGATGCACAAGAAGTATGAAACGGGGTTGATGTGGTTCAGGCGCGACCTGCGGGTTCAGGACAACGCTGCTCTGTACCACGCGCTAAAGGCATGTAAGCAGGTGTATTGCGCATTTGTTTTTGACAAAACCATTCTGGAGGTTTTGCCCCGAACTGACCGCCGCGTGGAATTCATACAGGAATCGGTACTGAGCCTGGATGGCCAACTGCAGAGGCTGGGCGCAGCGGCTGGCAGCCTCGGCGCCGGCCTGTTGACGGCCCATCACGGTGCCGTGGACGCGGTGGTGCGGCTGGCGGCAGAGCTGGGCGCCGATGCCGTCTTTGCCAATCACGATGATGAGCCGCAGTCGCTGGCGCGCGACGCTGCAGTACAGGCGGCGCTCGAGGCCGGGGGCAAGGCCTTTTACAGCTTCAAGGACCACGTTATTTTTGAGCGCCAGGAGGTGCTGACCTTGGCGGGCAAGCCTTACACCGTGTTCACGCCTTACAAAAATGCCTGGCTGAAGAAGGTGGACGATTTTTACCTCAAAGCTTATCCCGTCGAAAAGTACGGTACGGCCTTGGCACCGGTATCGGCAAGCAGGCGCCCTGTCCCATCGCTGGGCGAGCTGGGGTTTCAGGCCAGCAACCTGTCGGCACTGAAAATCCCCACGGGCAGTGAAGGCGGTGCCCGGCTTTTGGGGGATTTCGTTGGCCGCATGGCGCAATACAAGGAGGTACGAGACTTCCCTGCCGTCAAGGGCCCGAGTTACCTGGGTGTGCACCTTCGGTTCGGCACGGTGTCGATACGGCACATGGCTGCGTTGGCTTTGAACGCTGCAAATCGAGGGAATGAAGGTGCCGCCACCTGGCTCAGCGAATTGATCTGGCGTGATTTTTATGCGCAGATCCTTGCCAATTTTCCGCACGCCGTCGGGAGCGCGTTCAAGCCGGACTATGACGCGATACAGTGGGAGAGCGGGGACAAAGCCCAAGTGCTTTTCCAGGCCTGGTGCGAAGGCCGGACGGGCTACCCGCTGGTGGACGCGGCAATGGCCCAGATTAATCAGACGGGCTATATGCACAACCGCCTGCGCATGGTGACTGCCAGTTTTCTGGTGAAAGACCTCGGCATCGACTGGCGTTGGGGCGAACGCTACTTTGCCGAAAAGCTCAACGACTTTGACCTGTCAGCCAACAACGGGGGCTGGCAGTGGGCGGCAAGCACGGGTTGTGACGCGCAGCCTTATTTCCGCATCTTCAACCCGGTCAGCCAGAGCGAGAGGTTCGACTCTGACGGGAAATTTATCCGCAAATACCTCCCAGTGCTGGCACAGCTGCCAGACAAGGCGCTACACAGCCCCTGGCTTGCGAAACCGCTGGAGCTGGCCGCCGCGGGCGTGGTGTTGGGCCAAAACTACCCGATGCCCATCGTGCAGCACGACGAAGCGCGGGCGCTGACCCTGCAGCGCTATGCGGTCGTAAAAAAGGCCTGAGAGAAACTCTCAGGCCTTGCTATTATTTTAGGAGCTGCTTGCGCACGTCCTACCTAGGCTACAGGCTTTTTTCTGCTTTTTTACCTCAGGCGGTCGCGGTGGTCTCGGCAGCGCAATAGTGGCGCACCAGGCTCATCAACTCTTCTTCAGAGAACGGTTTGCCCAGATAGTGGTCGACGCCCAGCTCCTTGGCATGTTCACGGTGCTTCTCGGCGATGCGGGACGTGATCATGATGATGGGCAGGTTACTGAGGCGCACGTCAGCCCTGATGTTGCGCGCCAGGTCAAAGCCATCCATGCGCGGCATTTCGATATCTGACAGCACCACGGCCGGCCGCTCTTCCTGCAGGCGTTCAAGCGCTTGCAGACCGTCGGCCGCCATGGAGACACGGTAGCCTTCACGCTGAAGCAGACGTTGCGTAACCCGGCGAACCGTAATGGAGTCATCGACCACAAGAATCAACGGAATCTGCGGGGCGACAGGTGCCGCCATCGTCCTTTTCGCGACGCTGCCGCTGCCGCCGTCGGTGGTTGCCGCGGTAGCGCCGGAGCCTTCAAGCATGTGCGGCTCGGCCCGGTCTGAACTCCATGCGCGCGCCTGCTGGCCATACACGGAAGCCAGCGCAACCGGGTTGTAAATCAGCACGACCGCACCGGAAGCCAGCACTGACATACCGGCCAGGCCGGGCAAACGGGACAACTGCGGGCCCAGGTTCTTGACCACAACCTCCTGGTTGCCCAACACTTCATCGACGTGCAGGGCAATGCGCTGTGCGGCGCTTCGGAAAATCACGACCGGTGTGGTCTTGCCCTGGGCTTCGGCGCTGTGGTGCGAGGCCTGCAGCAATGCACCGGACCAGAAGAAGGGCATCGACTCGCCGGCAATCTCCAGTGTGCCGGTGTTATAGGCCTGCTGCAGCTCTTTGGCCGAAGCGCGCCTGACGGTTTCCACAACGTTGGCAGGTACGCCGATTGAGAGATTGCCCGAGCGGATCATCACCACCTGCGTCACAGCAGTAGTCAGCGGGAGTACCAGCTTGAAGTGCGTTCCCTGACCGGCGACGGTGGAAGTTTCGATCCGGCCACCGAGCGCGTTGACTTCAGAGCGGACTACATCCATACCGATGCCGCGTCCTGCCAGCTCGGTCACCTGCGCGGCCGTAGAGAAGCCGGGCATGAAAATCAGGTTAGCGGCGTCGCCGTCTTCCAGCGGTTGATCAGCGGTGATCATCCCGAGGCTGATGGCCTTTTCGCGGATACGTGCCAGGTTCAAGCCGGCGCCGTCATCGCTGAAGTCAACAGAAACGTCGTTACCTTCCTGGCGCAAGTGAACGGTGATCAGGCCGACCGGGTCCTTGCCGGCATCGGTGCGAACCTGCGTACTTTCAATACCGTGGGCCACGCAGTTACGCAGCAAGTGCTCAAAGGCCGGCGTCATACGGTCCAGCATGCCGCGGTCCATTTCCATGGTACCGCCCAGCAAGTCCAGGCGGACCTGCTTGCCGGTTTCCTTGGACGCTTGGCGCACTACGCGGTACAGGCGCTCGGAGATGCCTTCGAATTCCACCATGCGGGTACGGAGCAAGTCGCGTTGCAGCTCTCGGGTTTGGCGAGCCTGGGCGATCAAGTCGTCTTCGGTGGCTTCCACCGTGCGCTGCAAGGTGCGCTGCACGGTTGCCACGTCATTCACCGACTCGGCCATCATTCGCGTCAGTTCCTGTACGCGGGTAAAGCGGTCGAACTCCAGCGGATCAAACCCAGCCTGGGCTTCCTTGGCCTGAGCCAATCGCGACTGCATCTGGGTTTCAGCCTGCAACTCAATGTCCCGCAGCTGCTGGCGCAAGCGGTTCAAGTTACCGCTCATGTCGTTCAGCGAGCCCCGGAGCTGGCTGAGTTCGGCTTCCAGCCGGGAGCGCGTGATCATGACCTCACCAGCCTGGTTCACCATGCGG